>NZ_JAAHHU010000010.1:0-33337 GCF_010672095.1 Moorena sp. SIO3I6
TTGACTCAGTTGTTCAGCTTTGGTTAGTTGTGCTTGTGCTGATTCCTGTTGTTGGGCAATAGTAGTTTGTCCCACTGTGGGCTGGGGCGTAATTAGTCCTACTGAGATCAAACTAACTAGAGCTGTTGCCCAAATTGTTGGCCGTTTTGGTTTATTTAAACTCATATCTAGCAATTATCATAGCTATGAGGTACACAATTTCTGGATTTTAGGGAACAGGGAATAGGGAACAGGGAACAGTGAAGAGAAAAGACAGAAGAGGGAATAGCTATGGGTTACATCAAGACAGGGAATCAACCTCAAGTAAGACTATAGCTAATATTTATTAGATATAGAGATTATGTTTACTTATTAGCTATTCCCTGTTCCCTGTTCCCTGTTCCCTTTTCCCTTTTCCCTTTTCCCTTTCCTAAAGTATGAACCTTTCCCAAGCAACTATTCCGGTCACGATCATTCTTGTTCCCCAAGGAGCAGAATACCAAGCAATTTGTCGAGGAATCAACCAGATTACTAGTCGTCCATTACCCCTGATTTTATCTATTCCGATAGGAGCAGAGCCTGTAACTCAGTATCTAGAAACATGGTTAAAAACTACAACAAATTTTCCCCAGCACTCCCTACCTAAAGTACTGGTAATGGGATTGTGTGGCAGCTTATCTCCTAACTATTCCGTTGGTGATATTGTTGTGTATAACGATTGTGTTGCTATTGACCGAAACCAAGATAGACCTCAACCACTGGTGCAACAGTGCTGTAGCCAACTGACTAGCTTAGTTCAGCAGCAACTGGGCAACAAGGCTAATAGCGTTGGTGATTCTGGGTATGATTGTGCCCCCCTAGCCCCCCAATTCTGGGGGGAACAAAACTCTAAAAGTCCCCCAAAGTTGGGGGATTTAGGGGGCTTGAGCAAAACCAAACCTACGCGCATTCATACTTCAATGGGGGAACAAAACTCTCAAAGTCCCCCAGAATTGGGGGATTTAGGGGGCTTGAGCAAAACCAAACCTACGCGCATTCATACTTCAACTCAGCAACGCCAAGCTAATTTAGTGAGGGGATTGAGTAGCGATCGCATAATTTGGTCGAGCTCAGAAAAGCGTCAACTCGGTCAGAGCTACCAAGCTGATGTAGTAGATATGGAAGGATTTGCTACCCTATCGGTACTTAATCCCAAAGGATTTGCTGTAGCAATGGTAAGAGTGATTAGTGATGATAGCGACTACAATATCCCAGACCTTACCCCAGCTATTAGTGCTGATGGGTCACTGAAACCCTTCCCCTTAGCCATGGGTATGCTGAAGCAACCAATAGCAGCTACCAGACTAATTCGAGGTTCCCTACGAGGGTTGAAAGTATTACAGCAAGTAAGTATTAGGCTTTTCTCTTAATAAAGTAAAATCAACGATTAGCTGTTTGACCCGGTGGTGCGTTACGGGCCGGGCTATCTCAACCGATGTCAATAGTGGGAAAATCAAGGGGAGCCCGTCCCTAACGCACCCTACGCCTAACTGTCAAAGCTCAACAACACAAATCTAATTGGAACAACTGGGAGTAAGATCGAATCGCTGTTAATCAGGACAACAAGATTCCTCTTCGTATAAGTAATCAGTAACTAGTAAATATGGCATCAAAAGGCTTTCCCATCTTTATTGTAACTATGCTCAAGTCAATCATTGTTCTAGGAGGGCGTCATTGGTGGCTCTCTTTTTTATTGTGGATGGTTCTCATTGCACCAGTTCAGGCAGCGGTAGAACTGCGGATAGCGGTTGAGCAAGGAGTCAAACAGGTAACCTTGGGGAGTTCCACCACAGCCATTGTCCGAGATGGGACAGGTCAAGCCGTGGGAGACTTAAAAGCCATGGCGGGTATGACTGCGGAAACTAACGGTAGTGGGATCAAGTTAGGTCAGTGGCAAGGGAAATCCCTCTGGATTGAACCAAAAGACAATGGTTATGTTTGGATTGGCGATCGCTGGTATCGGGGACGCACTCGACTGGTTAGTTCTCAGAAGAAGTTAACAGCAGTCAACCATGTTGATTTAGAACACTATCTCTATAGCGTGATTGGGGCAGAAATGAGTCCCAGTTGGCCGATAGAAGCCTTGAAAGCCCAAGCAGTAGCAGCTCGTTCCTATGTGCTGCATCAACGGAACAAATCCAAGAGCGATATCTATGATATAGGGGATACCCAGCGTTGGCAAGTTTACAAAGGTCTAAATAGCGAAACCGCCAGCACTCATCAAGCGGTTAATGCCACAGCGGGACAGATCATGACGTATGGTAATAAAGTGATTCTCGCTGTTTTCCATGCTGCCTCTGGAGGACATACAGAAAATGTAGAAGATATTTGGTGGAGTGAACCCATTCCATATCTACAGGGTGTACCTGATTACGATCAGGGCACACCAGTCTACCAGTGGACAAAAAGCTTTTCTGCTAGTCAACTGAGCCAGAAGATTCCTGGTGTTGGTAATATTATCGCCATGACCCCAGTGGAAAGGACACCCCGAGGCAGGGTGATCACTCTTAAAGTAGAAGGCAGTAGGAGTACAAAGACGATTAAGGGCAAGGAATTACGCAAAATCCTAGGTCTGAAAAGTCGGCTGTTTACCGTGTCTAAAACCGAAAATGGTTTCCAATTCAACGGTCGTGGTTATGGTCACGGATTGGGGTTAAGTCAGTGGGGAGCCTACAACTTATCCCGTCGGGGATTGAATTACCTACAAATTTTGAGTCACTATTACTCTAGTGCTAAACTATCCCAGATTGATTGATATCAAATAGCAAAGGGAACAGGGAACAGGGAATAGGGAACAGGGAGTAGGGAGTAGGGAGTAGGGAGTAGGGAGTAGGGAGTAGGGAGTAGGGAGTAGGGAGTAGGGAGTAGGGAGTAGGGAGTAGGGAATAGCGATGCAGCGCGGTCTTGGGGATTTCCCCCATGAGCGACTGCATCAAGACGGGAGTAGGGCTAGTTTGAAGTAAGCTGCTGTGCCTTTAAATTGCCTATTTTCCAATTAGTAAACAATCTAAAAATCCTGCTCCCTGCTCCCTGCTCCCTGTTCCCTATAATCCACAACTTTCGTAACTCACCCTATTTAAAACTGCTATCTACTTTATGACTAACTCGACTTCTAATCCATTAGTTAAGGTATTAAACAACTGGATTTTATCGTTATTCATTATCTTAACTAGTCTTGTCACATTACTCTCCGTAACTAGCTATTTTTTTAGAGATAACATCTACTTAGAATTCACCACTAATTTTAAACATCAATATCTGGTATTAGGGGCATTACCATTAATTTATTTTGCTCTAAATCGCCGCAAACGTTGGTTGATAGTCACGTTATTTTGCTTATTGATTAACTTGACAGAAATCATTCCTTGGTATATACCTAAACTAAGCTTTGGCGCTTCTGGTGAACCCATGGGTCTGTTTCTGTTCAATGTCTCGTTTTCCAATACCCAGTATGCTGATGCTATTGCCTTGGTTAAAGAAGAAAAGCCGACCATTGCCGCTTTTTTAGAAGCAAAAGACCCTTGGCCTAAACAATTAGAAGCTTTAAGAGAGGTTTTACCCTATACTATCAGTATTCCAGAACTTAAGATGGAAGTATACAGTCGTTTACCATTACAAGAATCAGAAATTCTGGAATACGGAAAATCTCGTGGTCTGGTCAAATTAGATTTAAAGATTGCTGGTGCCGACGCTTCAGTCATTGTTACTCACTCCTATCCACAATTTTATTTTGGGAAGCCAGGGGATTTTGGCGTTGCTGATTATGGGTATGATTTTGCCCCCCTAGCCCCCCAATTTTGGGGGGAACAAAACTCTCAAAGTCCCCCAAAGTTGGGGGATTTAGGGGGCTTGACCAAAACCAAACAATCCCGCATTCATACTTCAATTCAGCAACGCCAGCAAGAGGATTTGGAAAAGCAACGTTGGCAGTGGCGCAATCAAGATTTAGAAGAGGAGATTGGGGATTATATCAGACAAATTGAAAAACCAGTGGTGCTAATTGGTGATTTAAACGTTACGATGTGGTCACCCTACTATAAAAGTTTAATCCAAAGTTCGGGATTGCGTGACGCTCGTGCTGGGTTTGGGATTTTACCAACCCTATCACAATTTTCACCAGCCAACCCTTGGTTAGCTATTCCTGTAGACCACTGTTTAGTCAGTCGAGATGTTAAGGTGATCAAGATGAGAACTGGCCCTGATCTTGGTTCATATCATCTTCCGGTCATTACTGATATAGCACTACGCGCAAGTCAGAAGTCAGAAGTCAGAAGTCAGAAGTCAGAAGTCAGAAGTTAGAAGTCAGAAGTTAGAAGTTAGATTTTGAATCAAAAAGGTAACCATTTGTTGAATCTGAGTGAAGTGAAAGCGTCGAAGCCTGTTCCACGCTGACAGCTGACCGCTGACAGCTGACCGCTGACCGCTGACCGCTGTTCGCGTAGCGTGCGCGTAGCGCATATACTTACGTAATTAGTTAGTTGTATCAAGATTCTGAGTAGACCCCAATTCTAAGCGCCGTTCCCACTCCGTATCAATTTGGTCTTTCCGTTCTATATCCTGATCCAATAAATCCTTCTCACTGCTATAAACCAAATTGTCTTCCCGAATCACATTTTGAGCGGCAAACTGTTCCGCATAGGCAATCTTGTTCTGTAAAGCCTGATCAGCCTGATTAAGTGCGATCGCATTTTTCTGCCGTTCTCGATTCTGAGCTTCAATCTGTTTCTTTTTCCGCTGAACCCAGAAGTATCGAAGCAACGGTATAGCCAAGAATCCTACGCCATAAGCCAATAACAGAGGGTAAATTAGCTGCACAAAGACTACAAACCCTCCTAGCTGTGCAGCAATCTCACCCCCCTGCAACAGGGAACCCAGGACTAAGGCTAAAACGAAGTTTACACTCCCTAACCCAATCGCCAGCATAATCTGGTTACTGCTTGCCAGAGAAAACTGCCACAACTTGGCACGAAGATAAGCTGGCACAGATTGTTGATTCTGTTTGGCAGCAGTTGTCTGCAACTTAGGGAAGTGATAGACAATATCCCCTGAGGGGCTAACCTCTGGGCGTCCATCGAATCGGATTAGCACTGGTAACATATAGTCTTCTGACTCTCGCTGGTAGATTTCTCCAAGGTCATCAAGATAGGGAGCAATCTGTTCCGCTGCCACAGCCCCCCCGGAATTGCGAATTACAGTACCAATGGTTTGCCAGCGACGTTCTTCTAAATTACTATTGGGATTGCCATCACCAAACAGAAAGGAGAAAACAGCCTCTAAAAAATTCATTTGCGTTTCTTCCTCCTTAGAACGGGAATTTCGCCGTCTCGAGCGAGCATTACTGTGGGAGTATGATGGGTTGAACCACCAAAACAGATCCGGTCCTATCCATAAACGGGGCAAAAACAGGATTCCGCCGCCACCACCAGAACGACTTCCTCCTCCGCCTCCTCCGTCCGAATCATTGTCACTGCCAGCTTTGAGGCTCAGAACAATAAATGCGATCGCAACAATCATCAACACAATGGAAAGCAGAAGGAAAATCCCGAAGGAAATCCGAATCAGGTAGAATAAAACAGCCCAAACCTTTTCCCACCATGCTTGCAACTGTAGCTTTAAGGACTTGTTGCGGAGAATAGCGCGAAAGTTTTTGGGAAACAGATAAGCAATATCCCCTGACTCGGCCACTTGTAAATGTCCACCTACTTCCGAGGCCAGGACAAGTAAACCTTGCTCGGCTTGATGGATGTTTAAACCCACTTGGGCAGCAACATCCCCAACAGTGACGCGGTAGTCTAGCTGCTCAACAGCTTTCATGATGGTGGGATTGGGAGCCATAATTATGTTTTCTAATACTTAGTTGCGCTCAAAGATAATAGCTTTATAAAACAGAAAGGTCGGACATGTCGGACATCACCGAACCGGAAAACATACTATGTATCAATGGGATACTATGAATGCTATACTTGAGGTCTATGTAAATTTCCCTAGTATCTCTAGTATAGTTTTTTTAAATTTGGGAACTCTGATTACCTTTTTTTTATGGAAATTCTCACAAGCCAAAACCCCGTGTTTTTAAACCACCGGATGTAGGCTCGCAGCGACTTTAGTCGCCTAGAAATATTTTTGGCAAAAGGTTGACAATACCTTCGCGCTAGAGTAATATGAAGATATGGGTACAGGCTGAGAATCCGTTCGCGTAGCGTGGCCTTTGGCCTTGGCGCAACCGGGAGAGAGACCCGCCACTGCTTGACCTTAAAGTAGAAATGCCCGGAGGGTAGGGAAAATCCTCCTTAAAAACCCAATCATCAATTAAAGGTTGGTGTGTGAACCCAGCAGAATCGCATTTTGAGAAAAGAACGGTACGGCGGGGTTAGAAGTTACCGTAAGAAGAGTGGAGCCTTTAAGGGTTACAGGCTATGCATAGAAGGGTTAAAACTTTTTTATTAAGGCTCCACTCTTCTAAGGTTTCGTCTCCGGCACGCCGGAACCAGGTGAAACAGGGAAGCAACGGACTTCATAAGGCACTTCTCAAAAAGTAACTAAACGCTATCGCGAGACTAGCCCGCTGGGTATGCACGTGAACTGAACTAGAATCTTGGTCTTGACGGGATTTCAGTTTAGATATTGCCAAACTTCTGACAGAGTTAGAGACTTGGACACGAAGGTTTAAGGCCGGTCGCAGATCTAGGAATCCCCGTCTCTTTAGAGGGGGGAGTGTCAAAATGGAAGGCTGACAGCAGTTCACAAAACTTAAACCAGAAGCAGAGGTAGCAATGGCACTGATCACCACCGGCAAGTCATTCATCCGGGCACTAGAAAAGTCTGGTGCATTGGCAGTTTATGCACCATTAGAAGGTGGGTTTGAAGGTCGTTATCAGCGGCGTTTGCGAGCTGCTGGCTATACCACCGTTTCCATTACTGCCAAAGGACTAGGAGATCCAGCCGCTTATCTAACTGGAATTCACGGTGTTCGCCCTCCTCATCTGGGCAAGAAAAATATGGGTAAATCATCTGCAGTCGGTGATGTTTACTACCTGCCACCCTTGGTCACCTACCAACTGTCAGCCCTATCTCCCAAATCTAAAGGGTTGGTGCTGTGGATTATTGAAGGAATTATTCTATCTAGTCAAGAAGTTGACTATCTAACCACATTGCCCCAGCAAGAACCACGAGTAAAAGTAATCCTAGAGATGGGAGGAGATCGTGCTTTCCGTTGGCAACCCCTCAAAGAGACTTTGCCGGGACTCGTTTCTGTAGCCAATTTATAGTCTCGGTATAGCTCTGTAAGCATTCAGCGGTCAGCGGTCAGCGGTCAGCTTATTTTATTCAAAAGCGTGGCACAGGCTTCTAGCCTGTGACCTAAGGCATAAGCTAAATACTGATAGCTGATAGCTGATAGCTGATAGCTGATAGCTGATAGCTGATAGCTGATAGCTGATATTTATCGATACCCAACCGCGTTACTAGTCAAAAATGATAAGTTTGATACCCTAGAGGTGTAGGATGAGAGTGGGTAAGACTAGCAATGCTCGAACAACGTGACTACACCTTAATCATCGATAAAAGTGGCAGCATGTCGATTAGGGATCAACTTGCTGGCAAAAGCCGTTGGCAAATGATGCAGGAGTCTACCCTTGCTTTAGCAAGTAAATGTGAAGAATTGGATCCAGATGGCATCACGGTTTATGTATTTTCTGGTCGCTTTAAACGCTACGACAATGTAACCGCAGATAAAGTGCTACAGATATTCCAGGAAAATGAACCATCGGGACGCACGGATTTAGCTGGTGTTTTACTCGATGCCACCAACGACTATTTTAAACGTAAGGCTAGTGGCCAAACCAAAGAAAATGGAGAAACCATCTTAGTCGTCACTGATGGGGAGCCTGATGAACGCAAAGCTGTGATGAAGGTGATCATAGAAGCATCACGGCGTATTGATGTCGATGAAGAACTAGGAATTTCCTTCATCCAAATCGGGAATGATCTCCAGGCAACTAAATTCTTAAAAATATTAGATGATGAGCTGCAAAATGCTGGGGCTAAGTTTGATATCGTAGATACGGTAACTATTGATCAGATGGAGGATATGACTCTCACTGAAGTTTTGATCAATGCTATTATTGATTAAAGGATTAGGAGAAGTTAGTGGGATTTATAGCGTCATGGTTCGAGGCGCTTTAAGTTAACTGTTTCAAAAATATCCCTCAACAGTTAACAAGGTAATAGGAGACCAAAGTCGTGGAATCAATGGATGACTTGTTAGCCCAACTCAAAGCTGAATATGAACAAAAAGATGCTGGTGTTCAACCGCAAGAAAAACCTCTGTTTCAGGAAAAACTAGTTGATTTGCCACTAACTGATCCAGCAACTAGTGCATCACCATCCAAAATACCTGATTGGGTATCTACTGCTGAGGATCGGGAGCTGGCTGAGATGAGAACAGAGTTTGAGAAAAAAGACCAAGAAGAGGTTCTCAAACAACAGCAGGAACTCGAAGCTGAACAAAAACGAGTTCAGCAGCAAAAGCAAAGAGAACGAGAAGCCCTTAATCAGCAAGCCACTGAGTGGCTAAAAGGCTTAACTCCAAACTCAGCAGAAGGGTTGTGGTTTGAAGAATTTTCTGACTCCTATCCCTCCAAACTAGAGGCAGCAATTGATTATTTGCAAGCCTTGAAAGAAACTCGGTCTTGATTGCCAGACTCGTTAAGTATCATCTGATGGTGAGCAGGTAACACAGCTCCTAAGCAAACTGTCAATATTTTACGATTAATCTCTAAGATTATTATTTTAATTTATAATAGTAAATAGAGACAACAGTCAATCAAATAAATCCACCATTACCTACCCTGATAAGCAAGTCTAAGGTGCTGCCGTTGAAAGATGCTTTTAATAATGGTTTCATAATGTTGGCATAATCAACTTCTGCTAAGGGTCCTAAGGCTAAAACATCCAGATGAGCTGTGGGAGTATTAGCTAAGCTAGATTAAGAAATCGTGGCAGTAAAGGTAAGGAGGAAATTTTTTCGTGGGAGGTTCACTCGTGGAAGACCGTGACTATACGTTAATCATCGACAAAAGCGGCAGTATGTCTAGCCCAGACTCCCAAGATAGGAGCAAAAGTCGATGGCAGATTGCCCAAGAGTCTACCTTAGCAGTGGCCAGAAAATGTGAACAGCTCGATCCAGATGGGATTACGGTTTACCTGTTTTCTAGTCGCTTTAGACGGTACGATAACGTTACCTCAGATAAAGTAGAACAAATTTTCCAAGAAAATGATCCCATGGGTCGCACCGATCTCGCTGGTGTGCTAAAGGATGCCACCGATGACTACTTTAAGCGCAAAGCGGCTGGGCAAACCAAACCCAATGGGGAAACATTCTTGGTGATAACCGATGGTGAGCCCGATGACCGCAAAGCCGTAATGCGAGTGATCATTGAAGCATCTCGGCACATAGACCGGGATGAAGAGCTAGGCATTTCCCTGATCCAAGTGGGTAATGATGCCATGGCAACTCGGTTTCTCAAAGCACTTGATGATGACCTTGAAGGAGCTGGGGCTCAATTTGACATCGTGGACACAGTGACTCTGGAAGACATGGAGAATATGACCTTAGCCGAGGTCCTGCTTAACGCGATTATTGATTAACCGAATAAGCGCCAAGATTCCCAATGCTTAAACTCCATCCCACGACTAACTATCACGTGGGATGGGTTTTAATAAAAAGAATTTTGAAATAAAAAAAATTTTCAATTAATTGACACCATTATTTTAGTGAGATCAGCTGTAGAAATTCAACCGCTATATTTGGTGTAAGAATAAAACCAGCTACCCTAAATCTGCATTTTTGGAAAACAATTGAGGGATTTCCCCCCCCGGAAAGGATTGTAAGCGCCTCAAAAAATGCCTTTTTCATTACTCAAATTCTAAAATTAGTCTCCCCATTTTCGGCTTAAAGATTTAGCATATAGGAGTGACTGAACTTTACTATCCCTTACATTCATTAAGGGAGGGTGATTGGTTCAAGCTCATTTGCGGAGCCAGTTTTCAACACCTCCCTGCTGTTAGAAGCCTAACCTTGGCTTACACCCTCGCCGGTGCCGATTGTATTGATGTGGCAGCTGACCCGGCGGTCATTTCGGCGGCGAAAGATGCCTTACAAGTCGCCAGCACCATGGGAAATGAAGCCAAACAGCGAGGGTTTGGATTCTGTGGCAGACCATGGCTGATGGTGAGCTTGAATGATGGGGAAGACCCCCATTTCCGAAAAGCCGAATTTGACTCAGATTTGTGTCCAGGGGACTGCCCCCGTCCCTGTGAAAAGATTTGCCCAGCACAAGCAATTACTTTCCAGAATGGCAGTGAAGCTTACTCTGGTGTGCTCGACCAACGCTGCTATGGCTGTGGTCGTTGTCTGCCAGTTTGCCCCCATCAGCTGATCACTACTCGCTCATACGTATCAGCTCCTTTTGCGATCGCACCCCTGATTCTAAGCAATGACGTTGATGCTATAGAAATTCACACCAAAGTCGGGAATTTACCAGATTTTAAAAGACTCTGGAATGCGATCGCACCCTGGTGCGCTCAACTCAAACTCCTAGCCATTAGCTGCCCAGATGGTAAAGATTTGATTGACTACCTAAAGGAAATCTACCAACTCATCCAGCCTTTACCCTGTCCTCTAATCTGGCAAACTGATGGACGTCCTATGAGTGGGGATATAGGCATGGGTACAACTCATGCTGCTATCAAACTCGCTCAGAAAGTCATCGCTGCTGGATTACCAGGATACGTACAGTTAGCTGGTGGTACCAATAACCACACCGTCAGCAAACTAAGAGCAGCTAGGCTTTTGAAGCTAGCCCAAGTTGATAGGTTGCCGGTTGAACGTTCTTACAACAACCTTGGCCAAAAGGCCACCCTAGGCGAACAACCAAATAACCTACCCTACGTTGCCGGTGTGGCTTACGGTAGCTACGCCCGAGTTCTACTCTCACCGATTCTAGAAAAGTTAGAACAAGACTATGACCAAAACGTTGATCACCACCAGGGATTCGTGCCTAATCCCTCTTATAGAAACCTTGAAGATGTACCCGATCTGCTCTGGCAGGCTGTGGCAGATGCCCATGCCCTGGTGGCTCAACTCAAATCAGTCAAAAAAATTCCTCAGAGTATTTAATGTTCTTGACTTTAATCGAGGAATACTGTTGGATTAAATTAGCATAAAAACCTTCAATTATTAGGGAGTAAAATTAGACATGACCTAAATCCAAAACCTGACTAACAACCGAAAGTTAAACAGGGCAAAAGTTAACAGCAGAAATCGCTTTATTTGGTCAAAACAAATGGTGAATTTTCCACTAAACAAGCTTTCAGAGCAACAACTGTCATTCAATCAAGAATCACCAGTGGTTTATGAAAATAACTTGGTTGAGGCGATGACCGTTAGTGGTCACTCCTCAGAGGTAAGTGACAATCTTCAACTAGATTTTGCCACTATACCTACCAAGGAACACCAAGAAACAGTGGACAAAACTCAGGGGATTTCAAACTGTGAAAAAATTACAGATGACCTACCAAAATTACTAGACATATTGCCCGCCGAAATTCGGTCATCATTGGAGCAACATCCTGAAAAGGACAGTTTGATCGAAGTAATTATGGATCTCGGTCGCTTCCCAGAAGTGCGCTTTCGTGATCGGGCAGAGTACCTTTCTGATACACCAGTTACTATCGCACAAATCAATCACTGTGTTGAGCGAGTTGGATCCTTTAGCGGTGATAACCGAGCCGGAATTGAGGGTACCTTGCACCGCATTAGTGCGATTCGGAACCGTCCAGGGGAAATTATTGGCTTAACCTGTCGTGTGGGTCGAGCGGTCTTTGGTACCATCGGCATGATTCGTGACTTAGTCGAAACTGGTAAGTCAATTTTGATGCTTGGGCGTCCTGGTGTAGGCAAAACTACTGCTTTACGGGAAATTGCCCGAGTTCTGGCAGACGAATTAGACAAACGGGTCGTGATTATCGACACCTCTAACGAAATTGCTGGAGATGGCGATATTCCCCACCCAGCTATTGGTCGAGCCCGACGGATGCAGGTCGCTAGCCCAGAACATCAGCATCAGGTGATGATTGAGGCGGTGGAAAACCATATGCCAGAAGTGATCGTTATCGATGAAATTGGCACAGAACTGGAAGCTCAGGCCGCTCGTACCATTGCGGAACGGGGGGTGATGCTGGTGGGAACTGCTCACGGCAATCGGATTGAAAACTTGATTAAAAATCCCACTCTTTCGGATTTAGTAGGCGGTATCCAGGCTGTAACCCTAGGCGATGACGAAGCCAGACGGCGAGGCTCCCAGAAAACCGTTTTGGAGCGAAAAGCCCCCCCAACCTTTGAAATCGCTGTAGAAATGCTAGAGCGTAAGCGTTGGGTAGTACATGAAAGTGTTGCGGACACGGTTGATAATTTACTCAGGGGACGTCAACCAAATCCTCCAGTCAGGACAGAAGATGAAAATGGTAAGGTAACCATTACCCGAGAATTACCTAGCGCTCCAGTTACCACTCCCCTAAATGGTCGGAGCAAGGGTCACCTTACCCTAACGACTCCTAGCCAACCAAAAGGTTGGCGTTCATCTGGGCAGATGAATCCCCTATCCCTTCAAGAACCAAAGCCAGCTCGGGAAAATAGCACCTTTGAACAGCTGCTGGCTGAATCTTGGTCACAGCAAGAGCTCTTGGGTCAAGGGATGGAGATGTTAGGACCTAATGGTGAGGATTTGCCACTACAGGTGTATCCTTACGGCATTAGTCGTCATCAAATCGAGCAAGTGATCCAAATCCTCAATTTGCCTGTGGTCTTGACAAAAAACATGGATACTGCTGATGTGGTTTTAGGATTGCGATCGCATGTCAAAAACCACTCCAAGCTCAAGTCCATTGCTAAATCTCGTCAGATCCCGATTCACGCTATCAAAGCTAGCTCCATCCCCCAGATTACTCGGGCATTAAGGCGTCTGTTGCACATGGATGACCCCACAATTCCCGATGCTGCTGATTTGGAGTTATTTGCCCAAAGCGTTAGCGAGGATGAAATCGAGGCTCTAGAAGAAGCCCGTTTAGCAGTTGAGCAAATTGTGATTCCCAAAGGCCAACCTGTAGAATTGTTGCCCAGATCGCCTAAAGTGCGGAAAATGCAACACGAGTTAGTTGAACACTATCGCCTCAAGTCTTCTAGCTTTGGCGATGAACCCAACCGACGTTTACGGATTTATCCGGCGTGAATATAGGTTGAAAAGGAAGAGGGGGGAAAAAACATGCGGAGGTCAGACAATCAATCTCTCTTTCTCTTCCTTCCGGTGACCATTCCTCCATTACTCCATTACCCTTTCGCCCAAACAAAGAAAAAATAATCAAAAAAAATACTTGACATATTCCCAGTCAAATCTGTTATCATCAAAGAAGTGGAATGAATGGGGTGTAGCCAAGCGGTAAGGCAGCGGGTTTTGGTCCCGCCATTCCTAGGTTCGAATCCTAGCACCCCAGTTACAGTATTTAGGTTATGGTAGTAAATCAAAAACTAACCTGATAATGCAGCAAAATAAGAAGCTTCTAAAGACTTTAGAAGCTTCTTAATGTATTTTAAGGGTATTTTAAGGGGCCTTAAAACTAGCGGCGGCGTCTGAAGGAACGACTACCACCACGACTACTACCAAAGCCAGAAGGCGATCGCTTCGTGCTGCCAAAACCACTGCTTCTTGGTTTGGCTTTCTTAGTACTAGATGGACTAGAGGTGCGTAACTGACTTGAGCCGAAACCACTTCCTGTGGAGCGATTAGCGTTGGGTGAGGCTTTACGAGTAGTGGCTTGATTAGCTGCAGGAGATTTTCTTAAGCTACCAGTCGTGCGGAAAGAGCGAGTATTTTTAACCACGGGTGGCGGTGCTTTGTACCGTGTTTCATATCGCTTCACTGCTTGACTATAGCTGTTACCATACCCACCATAACCATTCAGAACCCCTCCCGGTTGATAAACCGGTGGAACATAGTATTGAGGTCGAAATAGCATACTACCTATAGCTTGACCAGCCAAAGCACCAGCAAAAGGAGCCCAGAAACTGGATTGCTGACGCACGATTACTGTTTCTTGTTGACCAGTTTGAGGATTAGATCTAGTCTCAGTGACATTGTGGACATATTCAATCCGGAAGTCTTCAGTTAGGTACATCACCGGCTGATTGTCATCAATACTCAGATACGTATTTTCCCCAGCAGCAACCTGCTCTTCAGTCAGACGTGCCATCTGCAAATCCCTGCTCCGAAAAACTGGCGGACTACCCGCAGGAGTATTGAGTACCATTAGGGTATATACCCCATTAACATCATCGTAGGTTGCCTGTTGTACGGGATATTTCCCATCACTCAACCGAGTTGGAGTAAAGGATGTACTCCCACCCCGATTCAGCGACACTTGGCTTGAGTTAGGAGAACCACACCCTACTGTGGTCCAACATAAGGTTAGAGATAGAACAAAAATCGCAACTGTACGTAACATATAGTTAAAAAAGTTTTCTTAAATCACTATTGTTCTGTTAAATCACTATTGTCTAATCGCGCTTGTCTAATCGCGCTTGGCTATGGGCTAGTTAATTTGTCAAACAAAAATTTGGGGAAGATTTTTCGTTCGTCTTGCCCATCACCCCATCACCCCATCACTGTTTCTACTGATAGTGATAACTATAACACTATCTATATTTATTTAATTTACTTATGATTAGAGGGGAACCAGTTCCGGGAAATTGAGTAAAATTTGCTCATCAGTCAGTTCGTCACCCAACTGTGCTGGAGAGAAGTGAACCTGGATAGCTTGCAAACTTTCCTGATAGTGGAGATTAATCAATGCCTTTAGACCTGCTTCGAGGTACTCAACACTAGCTAGGTTAGTTTCTAGTTCAGGAACTTCCCCTTCGTAGGCTACTGTGATCATAACAATTACGTTTTGGGTCACAGGTATGGATAAAGGTTCATTGTCAGGTAAGGGTGTAGTGAAATCTGGTTCAGACAGGTAGCGCCCAGCTGAGTCAGTAAACAGTTCATTAACGTAGTCCCCAGCTTCTCCTTCCTTCCAAAAGACATCTCCTTCATTCGCTGCCGATTGCCAGTAGATCTGCAGCTGTAGCAGGTTTTGACAAATTGCTACCAGTTCTTCCCCTAACACCTTCAAATCCCCGTCTGATTCAACGGCCTCCCGTGCCGCACGATTGAGTACCCCCAACAAGGGTGTTACTTCTGAACCAGCTAAGTGTACAAACAAACGAAAAACTACAAATCTAGTTTTGCCACCAAATTTATTTAAGCGATCGCGCCAAGAACTCATCCTTCTGTCGGCTAACTTACGCCGTTAATTAATCTCAATTATCCTATCTATCCTACTCTAGCGCATTGCTCACTACCCATACTGGATCACCGAACACCCGCATTGGTAAGGCAGAGCAAGGGGAGTTATATCAAGTCTGCTATTAAGGGGAGGGTGGGAGGTGTGGGGAGATGGGGAGATGGGGAGATGGGGAGAAACGGGAGAAACGGGAGATTTTTATTAAGGGTAATTATCCTGACAAGATATTAGGTAGGGAAAACCAAGTCAACTGTGTCCGTTTGATCAGAAAAAAAAACAGGAGCAATCGCTTCTGCACCAGTCAACCGCAGCTGACTGAGCAATCACTCCTGAACACACCCCGTTTTTGGAATCTGTAGCGGTTTATACCAATTATCTAACAAAACGACAAGAGGTTTGAGCCATCTGTATCGAACTGGCTTGACTTGAAGGGGATCTCACCATCTTTGTGACGGTTGAGGGTTGACTGTCAACTGTTAACCGTTAACCGTTAAACGTCAGCAATCAACCAGTTGCTTAGTGCCTTGCCAGTTAACTAGGTTAACCTAGTTAACTGGCATCAACTCATCCTACTTTTCTTCTGAACTCAATTAAGTTTGACCTGTGTTTTGTTACTGACAGTGGTTTTGTTTCTGACAGTGCTGTAATATTAATATCGTGATCTTTGGTAAAATATGGTTTACACAAAGTCATAATACGCTGTTGCCACCATTGCTTTTCTGTAATCTGTTGCTCAAAAAAGTCGGGCATAAACTCATAGGAACTAATCAGGCGACGACCGAGGTATAACACTAGTTGCTCTGCCTTATAATCTTCTGCGTGATAAGTTGACCAATCGTCGATTAGGTTTAAATCCCATACCCCAATCCACTCTTGGTTTTTGAAGGGGTCAATTAGGCTAATACCGATACGATGAGAGACGTTACTAATCGGTAAATTAACAATTTATCTTTTGGTGTTACCTGGTTTTCTTTGGCGATTGCTTCTCTGGAAATATCTATCTAAATCCGCTAGGTTATCTAGAGTAATTAGTAAGTATTGTCTTTGGAGCAGCTCACAGTTAAATCGCCATGTGCTGACAGCTCCCGGTGTGTTTCTTTCCAGAAGCAACAACTTACAGCCTTTTCCTGGCAGCTGTCGCATCACTAGAGGCGTATAGTACTGTTCTATTTTTCTTCCTATAATCCCTTGGATCCATTGTTTAGTGATGTGTAGCCATTGCTTTCTAGAGTCAAGTTTACTATAATAATCTAGGACAGTTATACAATTAATTTTAGAAGTAGTAGTAGATTTAACACCCTTTTTAAAGGTGTTGGCAACCCTGAATAAATGCTATTGACTAATTGCAAACTAGTCAGCAGCGTCTTCTAGTTGAGATAGATAGTTGAGATAGATAGTTGAGATAGATAGCTGAGATAGATAGCTGAGATAGATAATAGATAGCTGAGATAGATAGCTGAGATAGATAGCTGAGATATACAGCTGAGATAGATAATAGATAGCTGATATAGTCTTCCTTATGAAATTAGAACTCAACCGGTGACTAACTAGACAACTAACTAAACCATAAGTCTTGACTAATCAGTACGTTAAGTGATGGTACTAGACATGATATTACTCCTCTTCATCCATAGAGGAATTTACTAGCAGTTGAATTATTCCTTTGCCTTTTGAGAAGATTGTAGATTTATTAATTTCAATACCTAGCCCCAAGCCAATCAAGGTTAACCCACTCACTAAGAGACTAGAAGGAGGCGACTTGGTCGCAAAAGAAATATTTTCCTCACCATTTACCCGTTCATAGGAGGCTTCCAGTGACTGGAATCCCAAAATCATCGCCACAATCAGAGCAAAAATATACCCTCCCCTTACTATCGCCTGTTTGTCATTATGATTTCGAGTTGGATAATTCACCAAACTACTCGTGCTTGCTTCACAGTTCTGATTGCCAGAAGGCACCGAATTAATTGATTGGTTGTGCATAGTTATTTGTTGGCAAACAGTTTTAGGGAAATAAATCGCTGTTGGCTACCTAGCTCAAGTAGACCTAAAGATTCAGCGATGAGTTATTGAATGAGTGTACTTAATTGACCGGTCAAGTAAGTCAGGTAACACGTTATCGTTGGCGTAGGGTGACCATTCGCGTAGCGTGGCCATTAGGCCAAGGTCAATCCTTAAGCGGCAAGCCGCTTACCTAGGTAACAGGATCAAAGATTTTGAGTCTTGGTGGTGAGTGATGGCTGATGGAAAATGGAAACTAACTTGCTAAGGGTTCTGATATTAGTTCCCAAGCATTGACATTGCTGACACCAATGCGCACTGGTACGTTCAGATAATCCTCTACCAGGTAATAATCTGTCTCATAGCGGCCTAATGTGCCATCGGGACGCCTGAGGGTGTACTGGAATTTGGGAATGTAACGCTCCCGAGTCAATCGATCAATTAGTTCGTTATAGTCATCCCGACTATCACGCCACAAGTAGCGATAATTAAAGCCAGTCCACTGATGGGGTTGGAGAATACCCCGCTCCGGTGCAAGTAGGTCATTGGTATGTAAGCAAACATCATTCCACATTGACGTAATTACTACAATTAGACCTTCTTCACGCTTTTCTTTGATAAAATCATTAACACGAAGGTAGTTGGCTCCTAGCAAATAGGTTCCGCTTTGGGGTATTGGTCCGGTCATAGTTGTCTGGCTCCTGAGTATGGAGGTGGGAATTTGGTAAGGTCGCTCGCATCCGGGCCAAGATACAATAGCCCGTTGAAGCCTGAGTTTTTGAGCAGATACAGCCAGCTCACTAGCATGTCGCCTTAGAGCATAAGCCGCTAAGCGTGATGGAGCTTCAATATTGAAACTCTCGGTGGTAACTGATAGATGGCACCCTGAGAAAAAGAAATTGTCCATTGTTGAAGACTGAAACCTAAAATGACACGCTGAGTAGTGAGTGTTGCTCTTAAGCAAGTTAAACCGGACCAACGGAGACTATGGCTAACTACTATGGCTAACTACTATGGCTAACTACTATGGCTAACTACTATGGCTAACTATGGTTGTTGATCTATCGTTGTTGATTTATGGTTGTTGATCTAAGTAACCGACGGCTTCCATAGTACAGTAACTGGCAGGATTGATTTTAGCCAAAAATCGATTCAAAAACCGATAATTTCTCTAACAAATCCCCTCTGATAGCAATCACCATTGGCAGCTGTTAGTCCGATCACGGTTATTGAATCCTTGGCGACTCGCTGTTGCTCGACAATTTTGGAACACCGTAAAAACAGCGATCGCGAATCTCGACTAACTCATCGGTTGTCCAAGGTTCACCATTGTTCTTGCATAGCACTACACCCAAACCAATCAAGTCATCATCTGTGGGTCGGTTTCCTTCCATGATGGCTTGCAGGTTTTCAACGCTAACTTCACTTAATCGTGATAGTTCTTCCAAGTTCCAGCCATGAATCAGATCAGCAATGGTAGGAGTTTGTGCTGGAACTGCTGATATTTGGCTGCTGTCTAGGTAGTTAAAAAATTTAGTCAGCGCATCTTCTAGTCCTTCACTGTAGTCAAGTTCGTGTTCGACACAGTAGTTGCGGAAGCGCTTTAGTAGATGTTTGGGAATATGTCCTCGCAGTAATGCATACCGGGGATCTGTCTTTTTGTGAACCAATGTCCTTGTCCTCTAGCTCCAGAGAGAGCAACATCTGATTGTCCTCTTATAAGTTTGGCACATTTTGTCACGATATACTTCTATTGGTATATCGTGATATCATGACAAATGGCTAATACACAGGTTAATACACTTAGGTAGTTACTACACTTAGGGGGTTTATTTAAGTGTTTTACTATAGTGTTTTGTGTGTTCTTTCCTTTTGTCGCGATATATTTATATGATTACATCACTATGTCGCGACGTCAATACCCAAAAAAATATTTTTTTCCCCTTTACCTGTGGCCTAATCCGTGTTGTCTTTAAGTCTATTGATGAAACGGTACAACCAATAGGGGTAACAATACGTATAGCAACCAACTCCAATTCCAGGAGTAATTCCAGGAGTTAGTAGCAGTGGCAGACTCTGGCTCTGTCAAGAGTGCATCGATTCTCTCTTGGAAGCGACTGGGAGGCACAGGTCTACTAAAGGGAGCACAGAAATTTTCCTTAGTGATCATCGGACTACTAACCATAGTCAACAGTGATTCTGCCAACAATAGGGCATCGACCTGTTTAGCGGCCCAATGGTCAGCACGGATTTCTCGTAGACTCAATAGTTCTTGCCACAATGACTCTGTATTTGGTAACCAAGCGGTGATTCGATGAATCCAGCCTAGCCAGAAAAACCAGAAGGTATCTCGGTAATGGTGGTGAGCTTGCTCATGGGTAATAACAGCCTCTAGATGTTCGGATGAGAGAGTTTCTAAGAGTCCCTGACTGACCACAAGTTCCGGTTGCCAAAAGCCAATCTGAGCAATAAAGGGTATGGGAGTGTCTAAAAGACGAGCCAATTGACCCTGACTAGCTAGGGATTCAGGGGTTGGAGTTAAGCCAGGACAGTTTTCAACCCTTTCCCATTGCCCATTTTGCCATTTCCCATTTATTAAGCAAATTTGGGGTAAGGAACGAACTTGTTGCAAAGACTGCCAACCAAGCCTTGCTAACTTTAGCCACAACACTACTGCCCAACCCAGAAATCCTAGCGCTAGACAGTAGCTGAGCCAGTCGGTACGTAACCCGATCATTTGTCCCTTTGGCCCCATGGATAGGACAGCCAAAGCAGTGCTTAGGAGGAGTAGGGGTGGAGCCAGAAATTGCACTAGTACCTGTTGCCAGCGCCTGGGCCAACTCCCAGGGAGTTGGTAGCTTGTGTGCCTGTGCCAGCAAGCCAGCCCTAATGCTGCTATAATCATGACCACATGCATTATTTTTCCTCCTTCCGCCTTTGACGTGCTGCTTGCAGTCGTTGTGCGATCGCAGAAATTTGTTCCACACTCGCTGCATCTAAGCTATCGGCAAAGGCAGCAACTACATCTGGATTGCCTACAGCTAAAAAGCGATTGAGCTGGTCATGGGCTGCGAGTACCTGGGCTTCTTGGCGAGACACTAAGGGTCTCCATAAAAAGGTACGCTGTCGTTTATCACAACTCAGCCAACCTTTCTGGGTCAAGCGGCGTAGCACTGTGGTCACTGAAGCATACGCTAATTCCCGATCGGGGTCAGCCAAAATCTGTTCATGGACATCTTTAACAGTAGCGCAACCTAATACCCATATGATCTCCAAGATTTCTCGTTCCAATGGACCTAGGGAGAGTTGTTTAGGGCGATGATGGGGCAAAGGACTCATAGATTACTGGTTAATTTTGGTTTAATTTTCGGTTAATTTTGGTGCTAAAACTGATTAATAGTGTATGAAGTGAAGAGCCGCCAGGCTATCCCGATTCATATTTAGTCTGTCTGCTTCCTTTATTTATAGTCTTGCTTAGGTTTGACAGCAGTTCTTCTAAGGTTTACAGTCATTCTAGGGAATAATTATAGGCCACTCTGTAGCCTGCTGTTTGTTTGATCAGAAGGAGAATACCCTTGAAGAAGCTGCTATCAATCCTGTTGACTGCTACGGTATGGTTTACATTTGCTCTATTTCGTCCAGCCCTCGCTGGTGATGCCGTTCAGGGAGCTCAGGTTTTTAGTCAAAATTGTGCTGCTTGTCATATCGGTGGCAATAACGTGATTATGGCCAATAAAACCTTGAAGAAACCTGTCCTAAAACGATATAAGATGTATGACCTGGAAAAAATTAAAACCCAGGTAACTAATGGCAAAAACGCTATGCCCTCCTTCAATAAGAAGCTGACTGAGCAGGAGATTGAAAATGTGGCTATCTATGTTTTATCGCAGGCTGACAATGACTGGCAGTTGGGTAAAGACATTCCTATTCAAAAATCCCCGAAGTCCAAATCTCCAGAATTAGGTGTAGAGGCTTCTGAGAAGCCAGTTAATCAGGACAAGACCGATACCCTTAAACCCAAAAAGCGCTCATTCTGGCGCTCATTCTTTTGATTCCCCTAATGTAATCTAAGTTACTATAGCAGTTCTCAATTGCGTCAGGGACTTTCGTCTTAGGTTAATGGGAGTAGGCAGTAGGGAGTAGCGATGCAACAAGGTAGCGCCTTGATGAGGGGGTTTACCCCATGATCGCACTGGCTCCCCTCATGAATGCCCTGCATAGCTGAGTTATAGATGTGAAGTACCCCAACCTGCTTGACCTTTGGTCACGCTACGCGAACGCTGAGGTTGGGGCTTCCAATTCTCAGGTCAACTCAGGGACGGTTTTATTCGTCTTTCGGGCTTCCCGCTTCATCCGCCGATGCCTCAAACAGCAAGCTGCAATACGGTCTTACTCAGCGTCCACAGGCAGATATCCGCCTTCCGCAGACATATAGTTTACTCGACAGACTCACCTTGGAATTACGACTCTGTGGTCAACCAGCCGGGGCAAGTCTCTTCCCTGAGCTCTGCTAGTACTTTGTACACCTAATGGTCTAAAAACTGATAGGATTTTAAACCATTTGCAAGGTAGCCTTTTAGTCAGTCAGGCGGGTCAGCGACCATCTTTATTCTAACATGAATCGTGATGATTTGTCATTACAAGTTGTCGTCTCGCTATCCATCCCCACCCTGGAAGAGGGTGGGGATGGATAGCGAGTTTTGTTAAAACTTTGAGATGCACCCAATCACCATTGGGTTTCTGGATCTATTTTAAAATGCTATTCTTTTCAAGAAATACTTCAAAAAACACTTCAAAATGGCTTGAAGAGATCAAAACTTAGTATTCCTAGATACTAAGTTAGAAATAATTTGTATGAAAAGCTACAATCAATTGGGATAACTAACACTTTTCGTTAATTACTCGCGATTCGCATTTCCGGGGCTACTAAAACCGGGGATTGGCGATTTTTGCACTTCAGGAGTATGAAGATGCGATCGCTATCTTATCACCAAGCCAAAGCCTATTCACAACAGGTAAAACCCTAACTTCCGCAACCACATCAGGTAGAGCTAAGAGTAGGTTTTAACAATTCCAAGCAATTCTGCAATCCTATTGATGACAGCAAGTCGAGCTATGTCTAGCTAAATGTTGTATTATAACCATCAGATTAGAACTATCTGGGTGGTTTTTGTAAAGTTATGTTAACAACTCGGAAACTGCGGCATAAAAGGTGTGGACTCAACCAGATAAGTAACTGGTGACTCAAAATCAATGGTGCTAGTTAGGTTACCAACAAACCCAAGCTCAAGAGGGTTTACCTAACTCTTGCTGGTGTTATAGAGCAGATTATGCCCAAAGACTAATGCTCATCCTCAGGATTGGTTTCAGTGCTAGCTGTTACGAAGTACCCAAACGGGTACTGCCAATGCCTGAACTTGTTTCCCACAATGGATCAAAAGGGGGTTAAAGCTATGCTGTCAAAGGTACCAGAACAAAGTTGGCACCGAGTGCGTTTGGTGCTAGTGATTAGTTGGCTAATATTAATTTTATCGTTGTTTTATGACCCGATTTCACATAATTTAACTGATCCTGATAATCTATTAAGCCTATTTCGGGATCCCACGCTCACTCAAGACCCATGTGTTCAAGTCCAGGGAGTGTGCCTGGATGAAAAACCCTATGCCCTGGGAGCGCGATTGTTCTGGGGCATGATCGTGCCTAGCGCCATCATGATTGTTTTGGTGTTCGGTCATGAGACTTGGCGACGCATTTGCCCACTTTACTTTCTGTCCCAAATTCCCAGAGCTTTGGGGTTACAGCCACAGGGGGATATCAGCAAAAATCCGTGGCTGGTTCGTAACCATTTATATGTGCAGTTTGCCATTTTCTTTATCGGGTTGAACTGCCGGATTCTATTTGTTAACTCTGAGCGCTTGGTTCTGGGTTTGTTTCTGAGCCTGACTATCTTATCCGCCATGATGATGGTATTCCTCTATGGTGGCAGAAGTTGGTGTCATTATGTCTGTCCATTTGGCATGGTTCAGATGGTATTTACTGGACCACGGGGATTGCTTGGCACTGAAGCTCACAACGCACCGCCAAAAACCATTACCCAGTCCATGTGCCGCACCTTAGACCAAACCACAGGTATTGAAAAAAGTGCCTGTATCAGTTGTAAGTCCCCTTGTATGGATATCGATTCCGAAAAAGCCTACTGGCAACAACTGACTAAGCCTGGTCGGAAATTAGTCCAATACGGTTATTTAGGCATGGTGATTGGTTATTTCCTCTACTACTGGTTGTATGCAGGAAACTTCGATTATTACCTGTCTGGGGCTTGGACCCATGAAGAGAATCAGTTAGGTGCGCTTTTAAAGCCAGGGTTTTACATCATGAATCACGCAATTGCGATTCCTAAACTGGTGGCAACTCCTCTTACCTTCGTTGTCTTCGTGGCGCTCAGTTGTATAATTTGTACCAAGCTAGAGAAACTATACAAAGCTGCTCTGTGGCGAAAAAACCAATCTATCACTCAGGAGCAAGTATTGCACCGAGTCTTTTCCATTTGTACCTTTATTGCCTTTAACTTCTTCTTCATCTACGGGGGTCGTCCCGAAATTAATCGGTTCCCTGTCCTAGTGCAATTCCTGTTTCAGAGTATAGTGATTCTGGTGAGCAGCTTATGGCTTTATCAAACTTGGGGTCGTAGTTCCCAGCAATATACCCAGGAGAGTTTGGCAGACAAGTTGCGCCGTCAACTGAAGAAGCTACCCCTGGACTTCTCGGAATTTCTCGAAGGTCGTTCCGTCGATGATCTCAAACCTGAGGAATTACACATCCTGGCTAAAACCCTACCTGGTGCTAACCAACAATACCGTTTGGGGGTATACAAAGGGGTGCTAAGAGAAGCGATCCAAGCTGGACATGTGAATTCCGCTAGTAGTCTCGAGGTTCTCCAGCAGATCCGGGATGAACTGGGTATAAACGATCAGCAACATTATCAGGTTTTAGAAGAACTTGGTAAGGAGCAAGAAAACTTACCAATCTTGTATCCCCACTATGGACCGGACCCTTATAAAGTACTGAGCACCATCAAAGAGCGCCAGAAGACTAGTACTTCTAACCAACGCACGATACTTAGGGAATCCCGCAAGCAGAATCGTTCTGATCAGCGCACCAAGCTGCTAAAAGACCGCAAAGATAACAACAATCAACTAGGTGATCAGGACTAGTCCTTGGTTTTCCCAAATAGTACATTCAACAGGGTGAGACGAGGATGAAATACCGGAAAAAAGAGAGCATTTTTCATAAAAAGAAAAAAAAAGGCTGATAACTATATGGCCACTGGTAAAACACTTATAAAACACTTACTTACTTGTGGCTCAGGCCGAGGGTAAGGGTTAGTAGCCAGGGAATAAAAGGGTCACATAGTCTACCAAAATATCCAATTAATTGTTAGACTATATCTATGACACTAATACCACTTCGTAAGGCGGTCGAACTTACGGGACTCTCTAGGAACACTCTTCGGAAGTATGCAGACAATGGCACGATTAAATGCGAGCGAACCCCAAGTGGTTACCGGCTCTTTGATACAGAAAGCCTGCTCAGCCTCGGAAAAAGGGAATCAAGGCAGCCAGCAACTATCTGCTACTGTCGAGTCAGTAGCAGCAAGCAAAAAGACGACCTCGTCAGGCAAGTCGCCTATCTGCACTCCCTCT
Source organism: Moorena sp. SIO3I6 (assembly GCF_010672095.1). Lineage (NCBI taxonomy): Bacteria > Bacillati > Cyanobacteriota > Cyanophyceae > Coleofasciculales > Coleofasciculaceae > Moorena > Moorena sp. SIO3I6. The sequence continues at coordinate 25,122 of NZ_JAAHHU010000010.1, forward strand.
TTCCGGAAGCGGAAATCATTAAAGACATCGGCTCAGGGCTCAACTACAAAAGGAAGGGGCTTCGAGCCATACTGGAACGAATCGTGCGAGGAGATCAGCTCACAATTGTTGTTGCCTGTCGAGACAGACTTACCCGGTTTGGGTTTGAAATCATTGAGTACTTGGTCGGTCTCAACGGTGGAAAAATCCTGGTTCTCGACAACCCTGAAAGCTGTCCAGAATCAGAAGTTACCGCAGATCTTCTCTCCATCATTCACGTCTTCTCTTGCCGCGTCCACGGACTCCGAAAATACGGCAAAAAAATCCAAGAAGATTCGAGTGTTCCTAAGCCCTGAACAACGATTGGCCGTAGGCCACGCTACGCGAACAATGGTTCGTCAATGGTTTGGAGTGTCCCGTTATGTATTTAACAAGACCGTCAAAATCCTTGAAGATGGAGAAACTAAAGCTAACTGGAAAGCTATTAAAACTGCGATATTAAATGACTTACCCGAGTGGTGCAAGACAGTGCCTGATCAAATCAAATCTATAGCGATTAAGGATGCTTGCACCGCTGTCAGGGAAGCCAAAAAGAAATACAACTTGACTGGACAAATTAATCGGGTCAGGTTCAGATCTCGCCAGCATCCTGTTCAGTCTTGTTATATCCCAAAATCGGCTGTTTCAAACAAAGGAATCTATCACACCAAACTAGGGTAATTGACTTTTACTGAAGCTCTTCCCGACAAGATTTGCGATTTTAGGTTGACTAGCACCAATGGGGATTACTATTTGGTAGTCCCCTATAAGACAACAAAAAACCAAACCGAAAACCAAGGTAGAGTAGTTGCCTTAGATCCTGGTGTTAGAACTTTCCTGACTTTTTTTAGTGAGAATTCTGTAGGCAAAATCGGAGAAGGTGAATTTTCTCGAATTCAGCGGCTGTGTCAGCACCATTATAATCTGATATCTAATAATCAGTAAAGCTAAGGGAAGACAGAAACGCCCCATGATAAAAGCGGCTAGAAGAATGGTTATCAGAATTCAGAATCTGGTAAATGAACTACATCACAAAGCGGTACTACCGATGAAGACAAGTTGAGATGAATTGTGAACTCAAAATAGAGAATCCCTTCATAAATTTCAGCAATTGAAGCAATTGACCCATTAGTTCGGTAATCTGGAGTGACACAAAACATGCTGACGACTACAATCATCAACTACCAAACCAACGAGTTACAGGAAAAAACCCTGAAACCGGAAACTGCAATTCAAGGTGAGTATCTGATTGGCCGCCATCCAAGTTGTGACCTAGTCTTGGATAGTCCTGTAGTGAGTCGTGTACACGGCAGAATCATATGCCTTGGGGGACAGTGTTTCTTTACTGACCTCGGTAGCACAGATGGCTCTCGGATCAATAATGAGGAGGTAGATGTTAACCAAAACTGGCTCCTGAAGGAAGATGACATCATCCGCATCGGTGAATTTGTTTTGTTGGTCAAAGACCTACAGCTCTATGGCTCTAACCAGGAACCAAACCTAGTTGTAGATGGTAATAGCACTGGCATAAAGCAGTGGACTAAGGGTGAGATTACTGTCCGCTGTGTACAGGTGATTGATGAGACCGATGATGTGAAAACATTCCGCTTCGTGGCCGAACCACCAATACTGTTCAGCTACAAGCCAGGTCAGTTTGTCACTCTGGATTTGGAGATTGATGGCAAAGCAGTAAAGCGTTCCTACTCCATCTCTTCGGCCCCCTCACGTCCTCATACCTTGGAAATTACTGTCAAGAGAGTTCCAGCACCACCAGACGCTCCTGATCGGCCAGCGGGTTTGGTGTCTAACTGGTTGCACGACAACATTAAAGTCGGATCCGAGGTGAGATTAAATGCTCCAATGGGGAAATTTACCTGTGCTGACCATAGGGCTGATAAACTGCTGTTGATCTCAGCAGGTAGTGGCATTACCCCGATGATGTCCATGTCCAAATGGCTTTGTGATACCGGTGCTGATGTCGATGTTGTATTTGTCCACAGTGCTCGTAGCCCACAAGACATCATCTTCCGTCAGAAATTAGAGTTGATGGCAGCTTTTTACCCTAATTTTAAGCTGGCGATTACCACGACTCGCCCAGAACTCGATCAAGGTTGGTCGGGTTATACCGGAAGACTCAATCAAGCCATGCTGCAACAGATGGCTCCAGATTTTCGCGATCGCATTGTTTATGTCTGTGGTCCGAATCCCTTTATGGCAGGGGTGAAAGGGATGCTAGCCGGTCTAGACTTCCCGATGGAAAACTACCATGAAGAGAGCTTTGGCGGCAAAAAGCCCTCAAAACAGAATAAACAGAAAGCAGCAGCAACAAATCCTGAACCAGTCAAAGGGGAAGATCGTCCTAGACTACACCTAGTAGAATCACCATCAACCTCTAATGAACCCACTGTGGTTTTTGCTGAGTCTGGAAAAGAGGTTACCTGTGATGCGGAGGATGTCATCCTAGATGTGGCTGAACAAGAAGGGGTGCCATTACCAAGCGGTTGCCGCATGGGAGCCTGTGGTGCTTGTAAGCGAAAGCTTATAGAAGGGAAGGTAGAGTATGATGAACAGCCTGACGCTCTGGAAGACGAGGAACGGCAGGAAGGGATGATTTTGACTTGTGTGGCTCGTCCTGTAGGACGAGTAGTGGTTAGCGCCTAAACATGTCTTGTCAAGGGTTCAATAATGATGAATGGAAAGCATTCAGGTGTAGGGGTTGACAAAGCCATCCCAATTACTCAAAGCCAGGAATCAGAGACAATTCGTGAGAACGCTCCCGCACTGCCAAGGAAAGAGATTGGCCTATGGCCACGCGGGGCGCGTTCGTCCCAAAAACTCAACAGCTGAACGACCCTGAGCCCGACAAGACAGCAATCCCACTCAGCAATTTCGCCCAAGAAGCATAAGCGGATGCCTCACTTTCGCCAGCATTCGGAGCAAGGAACGCGCTTCTTGTCTTGTCCGGGGATGACAAAATCCTGTAACTCCCCCCCAACCAGAGTTCCACAGTGGTGACACACCCTTGCTTTAAGCTGGTACTCTACAATTTCGATGGGACGCTCTACCAGTTGAGCCACGACATAGCTTCGGGTTGACTCACACTTACTTTCCCAGTGGTTTCCCTGACATACCGGACAGCTTTGAGGTTCGACTACCATCGAGGGGTCTACTCGCGCCATACCTTTTCAGGTTTTCCGATACTTTTTAGCTACCAAAATCTACTTTGCAGATTTTAGCCCACGCTCTGCAAGCTGCTCTCGCAGCCAGGGGGTATCTCCTTTGGCCAAGATCGGTTTTGTTCCGCTCTTGGCGCAATTATCTGTGTTTAATAGAAAACGCAACCACTATCATGGTTTGCTTTGGTTTTCGGCTTCAATTCAAGGAACCAGAATGTTTTCAATGACACTAGAAAACTAATCAAAGTCGTGCCATATTTTTGGAGATACTGCCAGATATTTGGAGAAAATCGTCAACAGTGGCTAGCCTCCGGGTTTGCGTTCACAGGAGTCCGATTCCTTCTTGGTTGGTTTCTCTGACCTTTTAATCAGGTCACTTGATGGGGGCTTTGATGAGGTTTTGCTGTCTTTCGACCGCAGACTTTTGAGGCGTTCCACCTCAACGATCAGTTGTTCAAGCACCTAGTTGCTTGTTGCAGCACCAGCTCCACCAGAACCGATTGGGGCAGGAGTTCGAGAGCTTCAAAGCTGTTGGGGATGGCTGGTGGTTAATTTCCATGGTTCTAAAATACTACTCATCTTTTCCCTTTTGTCAACCCCACCACCTGAATGCTTGAGGGTAAACGCATCTTATTTTGAAACCCCTACTGGATATGAGATTCATACGATAAGTATTAATGCTTATCAATTTTCAAATTTTTTCTGAGTAAGGCTTATAGAATTTTGAAGCGTTTGCCCTGCTGAATGCTTACGTTTATCCATTCATCTGATAAACTATCTGTGAAGCTAAACAAAGCTAAAAATCCTTTATTCAGATAACTAGAAGGGTGCATATGATGATTATCCGTCAAGATTCGGTTAGTTTGTGGATTAACTCCTGGGAGCTGTTGAGATCCATCTATAAACCTCGATTAAGGAGTTGCCCAAGCTACCCTAACTACCCAAGGGCCTAAGTGGTGATTGATGCCTAGTTTAGTGAGGCCTATTGGTTAAACCTAGTTAAACCGATGTTGATGAGAGGGTGAGCGAGGAAATTTCCCCAATACCGCTGTCCAATGGGAGCAGTTTGTGCTGATTTGAGACAAGAGAGAGAGCACCTAGAGCTTTTAAAAAAGCTCTCCATAACCGATCAGCCTATTCAGAATTGGTAAAAAGCTAACTGACCCAACCACATCGGGTAGAGCTAAGAGCACTTTCGAACAATTTCAAACAATTCTCTTTCTGACAACAGGTAGAGCTATGTCTAACCTACTGTCAGATTAGAGTCCTGTGCGTTTTTTTTTCGTAAAGTGCGGCATAAAAAATGTGGACTCAAGCAGATAAGTAACTGGTGATTCAGAAAGCTTAGGTTCTAGTTAGGTTACCAACCAACCCAAGCTCAAGAGGGTTTACCTAACTCTTGCTGGTGTTATAGAGTAGATTATGCCCAAAGACGGGTAATGCTCATCCTCAGCATTGGTTTCGGTGCTAGCTGTTAAGAAGTATCCAAACAGGTACTGCCAATGCCTGAACTTGTTTCCCACAATGGAGCAAAAGGGGGTTAAAGTGATGCTGTCAAAGGTACCAGAACAAAGTTGGCACCGAGTCCGTTGGCTGCTAGTGATTAGTTGGCTAATATTAATTTTATCGTTGTTTTATGACCCGATCTCACACAATTTAACTGATCCTGATCATCTATTCAGCCTATTTCGGGATCCCATGCTCACCCGAGACCCATGTGTTCAAGTCCAGGGAGTATGCCTAGATGAAAAACCCTATGCCCTGGGAGCGCGATTGTTTTGGGGCATGATCGTGCCTAGCGCCATCATGATTGTCTTGGTATTCGGTCATGAGACTTGGCGACGCATTTGCCCACTTTACTTTCTATCCCAAATTCCCAGAGCCTTGGGATTACAGCCAAAGCGGGATATCAGCAAAAATTATTGGCTGGTTCGGAACCATTTATATGTGCAGTTTGCCATTTTATTTATCGGGTTGAACTGCCGGATTCTATTTTGTAACTCTGAGCGCTTGGTTCTGGGTTTGTTTCTGAGCTTGACTATCGTATCCGCCATGATGATGGTATTCCTTTATGGTGGCAGAAGTTGGTGTCATTATGTCTGTCCATTTGGCATCGTTCAGATGGTATTTATTGGACCACGGGGATTGTTTGGCACTGAAGCTCACAACGCACCGCCAAAAACTATTACCCAGTCCATGTGCCGCACGGTAGACCAAACCACAGGTATTGAAAAAAGTGCTTGTATCAGTTGTAAGTCCCCTTGTATGGATATCGATTCCGAAAAAGCCTACTGGCAACAACTGACTAAGCCTGGTCGGAAATTAGTCCAATACGGTTATTTAGGCCTGGTGATTGGCTATTTCGTCTACTCCTGGTTGTATGCAGGAAACTTCGATTATTACATGTCTGGGGCTTGGGCCTATCAAGAAAATCAGTTAGGTTCCCTTTTCAAGCCAGGGTTTTACATCATGAATCACCCGATTGGGATTCCTAAACTGGTGGCAACTCCTCTTACCTTCGTTGTCTTCGTTGCCCTCAGTTGTGTAATTTGTACCAAGCTAGAGAAGCTATACAAAGCTGCTCTGTGGCGAAAAAACAAATCTATCACTCACGAGCAGGTATTGCACCGAGTCTTTTCCATTTGTACCTTTATTGCCTTTAACTTCTTCTTCATCTATGGGGGTCGTCCCGAAATTAATCGCTTCCCTGTCCTAGTGCAATTCCTGTTTCAGAGTGTAGTGATTCTGGTGAGTAGCTTATGGCTTTATCGAACTTGGGGTCGTAGTTCCCACCAATATACCCAGGAGAGTTTGGCAGACAAGTTGCGCCGTCAACTGAAGAAGCTACCCCTGGACTTCTCGGAATTTCTGGAAGGTCGTTCCGTGGATGAACTCAAACCTGAGGAATTACACATCCTGGCTAAAACCCTACCTGGTGCTAACCAACAATACCGCTTGGGGGTATACAAAGGGGTGTTAAGAGAAGCGATCCAAGCTGGACATGTCAATTCCGCTAGTAGTCTCGAGGTTCTGCAGCAGATCCGGGATGAACTGGGTATCAAGGATCAGCAACATTATCAGGTTTTAGAAGAACTTGGTAAGGAGCAAGAAAACTTACCGATCTTGTATCCCCACTATCGACGAGACCCCTATCAGGTACTGAGCACCATCAAAGAGCACCAGAAGACTAGTACTTCTAACCAACGCACTATCCTCAGGGAATCCCGCCAGCAGAATCGTTCTGATCAGCGCACCAAGCTGCTAAAAGACCGCAAAGATGACAACAATCAACTAGGTGATCATGACTAGTCCAAGGTGTTCCTAGATAGTACATTCAACAGGGTGATACGAGGAGGAACAAGAAGATTATTTTTCATAAAAAGAAAAAAAAGGCTGATAATTATATAGCCACTGGTAAAACACTTATAAAACACTTACTTACTAGTGGATCAGGCCGAGGGTACTACCGATCAAGACAAGTTGAGATGAATTGTGAACTCAAAATAGAGAATCCCTTCATAAATTTCAGCAATTGACGCAATTGACCCAATATTTCGGTAATTTGGAGTGATACAAAACATGCTTACGACTACAATCATCAACTACCAAACTAACGAGTTACAGGAAAAAACCCTGAAACCGGAAACTGCAATTCAAGGTGAGTATCTGATTGGCCGCCACCCGAGTTGTGACCTAGTCTTGGATAGTCCTGTCGTAAGTCGTGTACACGGCAGAATTGTATGCCTTGGGGGACAGTGTTTCTTTACTGACCTCGGTAGCACAGATGGCTCTCGGATCAATAATGAGGAGGTAGATGTTAACCAAAACTGGCTCCTGAAGGAAGATGACATCATCCGCATCGGTGAATTTGTTTTGTTGGTCAAAGACCTACAGCTCTATGGCTCTAACCAGGAACCAAACCTAGTTGTAGATGGTAATAGCACTGGCATAAAGCAGTGGACTAAGGGTGAGATTACTGTCCGCTGTGTACAGGTGATTGATGAGACCGATGATGTGAAAACATTCCGCTTCGTGGCCGAACCACCAATACTGTTCAGCTACAAGCCAGGTCAGTTTGTCACTCTGGATTTGGAGATTGATGGCAAAGCAGTAAAGCGTTCCTACTCCATCTCTTCGGCCCCCTCACGTCCTCATACCTTGGAAATTACTGTCAAGAGAGTTCCAGCACCACCAGACGCTCCTGATCGGCCAGCGGGTTTGGTGTCTAACTGGTTGCACGACAACATTAAAGTCGGATCCGAGGTGAGATTAAATGCTCCAATGGGGAAATTTACCTGTGCTGACCATAGGGCTGATAAACTGCTGTTGATCTCAGCAGGTAGTGGCATTACCCCGATGATGTCCATGTCCAAATGGCTTTGTGATACCGGTGCTGATGTCGATGTTGTATTTGTCCACAGTGCTCGTAGCCCACAAGACATCATCTTCCGTCAGAAATTAGAGTTGATGGCAGCTTTTTACCCTAATTTTAAGCTGGCGATTACCACGACTCGCCCAGAACTCGATCAAGGTTGGTCGGGTTATACCGGAAGACTCAATCAAGCCATGCTGCAACAGATGGCTCCAGATTTTCGCGATCGCATTGTTTATGTCTGTGGTCCGAATCCCTTTATGGCAGGGGTGAAAGGGATGCTAGCCGGTCTAGACTTCCCGATGGAAAACTACCATGAAGAGAGCTTTGGCGGCAAAAAGCCCTCAAAACAGAATAAACAGAAAGCAGCAGCAACAAATCCTGAACCAGTCAAAGGGGAAGATCGTCCTAGACTACACCTAGTAGAATCACCATCAACCTCTAATGAACCCACTGTGGTTTTTGCTGAGTCTGGAAAAGAGGTTACCTGTGATGCGGAGGATGTCATCCTAGATGTGGCTGAACAAGAAGGGGTGCCATTACCAAGCGGTTGCCGCATGGGAGCCTGTGGTGCTTGTAAGCGAAAGCTTATAGAAGGGAAGGTAGAGTATGATGAACAGCCTGACGCTCTGGAAGACGAGGAACGGCAG
>NZ_JAAHHU010000010.1:33437-44826 GCF_010672095.1 Moorena sp. SIO3I6
ACAAGAAGGGGTGCCATTACCAAGCGGTTGCCGCATGGGAGCCTGTGGTGCTTGTAAGCGAAAGCTTATAGAAGGGAAGGTAGAGTATGATGAACAGCCTGACGCTCTGGAAGACGAGGAACGGCAGCAAGGGATGATTTTGACTTGTGTGGCTCGTCCTGTAGGACGAGTAGTGGTTAGCGCCTAAACATGTCTTGTCAAGGGTTCAATGATCAATGTAGCTTGTTACTGATTAAGCTTAATAAAGCTAAAAGAGAAAAGGGAAAAGGTTTCATAACAGTTCAGATTTCGCCAAATACCTTTTCCCTAGCTGAAATTATCCCAAAATTGATCCTGTTGGCTAAATATAAGTTAACATCCAAAACACTGATTCTGCCGTTGATTACGTTACACAACTATAAAATAGTTTGCGACCATGATACCGAATATCAAGGCTTTAATCCTGTTAAGAAATGCTTCGCCAGCCGGATCAAAATGGGGGAGTTATTAATATAGCTAATATATAAAGATTGTAAAAGTTCTGTAAATTAAACCTAAGAATTTGTGAAGACTACTGGGAGTCATCAGTAGCTCTGATTATGACCAGGTATTTTTCTTGTGAAAATACTAGACTAATTTGTGAAGATCATGACCATGAGGTTGCCCAAATCTAATCAATCAGAAAAACGTGATTAATAATTGCTACCAACTTAAGGCTGTAAACCTTATCTATCAATGGTTATAGCATCTGGGTAATTGAGCTAATCATGGTCGGCATTCTGCCCCCGTTTACCATATTTTAGTTTTTTTTGATAATCATAATTATTTTAAGTTAACTAACTTGTGAAAATACGGATATCTTTTGTGAAACTTTTTTAAAGTTATCAATAATTTTACGGATGACGATTGACATTGTAAGTGAATAGACGGATGATAAATGAGGGATTTTACTCCAGGCACAGATTTTGACCTATGGATCAAGTACGGATAACTCCCAGAGACTCTAATTAATCAAACAGATCTAAGGAGTTTATGGCCAGAGTAGCTAGTCTGTTTTGGTACTTGATTCAACGGCAAGACGTCCGTGTTGTTACCTATAGTGTTCTGGGGAGACTATTTATCCTAAATTTTCTCCTAAATTGGTGAGACGACATCATCTCATCATTGCTTTTTCCTAGGTAACCAATCCGATCGGCAACGACGTTTGGCTACCTTTCAATCTACCGTCCAATTTTTAGACCTCTTGCATAAAAAGCCAACAACAGGGTGATAACTACTGTAGTTACCTCGTAGAAATTGACTTTTGCAAAAGGTCTTTTGAAAAACAACCAGTCACGGGTGTAAATATGAAAAATTTATTTTCGGCTCACCATCAAGGGCTGAAAAAACGGCAGCATCTATCCTCGCTCCTAACCATTGGAGTAACAACCGCAGGGCTATCCCTGGGCTTACCAGCACAAGCCATAGAGCTAACACTAGACAACAGCGCTAATCTCTGGGTGGATCAAGCCTTAAGGGCAGTAGAAAATAACCCGCCATTGGGACCAACAGGAGCCTCCCGGGCTTATGGCATCTTGGGTACTGCTATGTACGATGCCTGGTCGGCTTATGAAGGAACGCCGATTAGTACCACTCTTGGGGATACTCTGCAACGTCCTGATATTGAAAACACCCTGGAAAATAAGTCCCTAGCGATTAGCTATGCGGCTCATAGTGTCCTCTCGGATCTTTTTCCTTCTGAAGTTGCTTCCTTCGATGCCCTTCTGACTGATCTGCGATCGCTTGCTAGCAACTCTGCTTCTATCCCTACTGCTACCGAAGTTGGTAACACAGTAGCCAACAGCTTATTGCAGTTCCGACGTCAGGATGGTTCCAACCAGTTAGGGGATGACCCGAGGGGTACACTTGGTGTTCCTTACTCCGATACCACTGGCTATCAGCCCGTCAACGGTCCCGATAACATCGTCGATATCACTCGCTGGACACCAGAGCGGGTACCAATTGACAGCCCGGATGCCAGACTGCAACGGTTTCTTACTCCCCAGTGGGGCAACGTTACTCCCTTTGCCTTGAGCTCTGGGTCTGAATTTAGACCACCAGCACCAGAACCTTTTCTGCTTGTAGAGGGTACTCTGAATCGGGAGGAACGTACTGTCACTCTTGAGGATGGCACAGAGGTTAGTCTGGTTAACGAAGACGGCGAGGTTAATACTGACGTTGTTAACCCTGGGTTTATCGAGCAAGCTGAACGGCTCATTGAGGTTAGCGCTAATCTCACCGATGAGCAAAAACTAGTAGCTGAGTTTTGGGAAGACCCCTCTGGCACTCCTTACCCTCCTGGAACTTGGATGGGTTTTGGTTCATTCATCTCGGAACGGGATGACCAAACCCTAGATGAAGATATCCAACTTTACTTTGGTCTGGGGAATGCGGTTTTGGATGCTGGTATTGCTACTTGGGAAGCAAAAGTTTTCTACGACTATACTCGTCCCGTCCGAGCCATTCGCGAACTCGGTGAGCTGGGCTTAATTGGTGAATTCGATGAGGATTTGGGAGGCTTTGCCATCGAATCCTATGGTGGACCAGGACTAGGAACCGTAAGGCTATTAGCCAGTGATTTCATTACCTACCAAACTCCTGGTGCCGATCCATCCCCTCCCTTTGCGGAATTCACCTCAGGACATAGTGCTTTCAGTGCTTCTGCGGCTGAAATTTTCAAGCTATTTACCGGTAGTGATGAATTCGGCAATTCAGTAACCTTTGCCCCTGGTGCCTCTCGTTTTGAACCTGGTTTGACTCCTACGGATGAAGTCACCCTATTTTGGGAGACATTTTCCGATGCTTCTGATGAAGCTGGTATTTCTCGCATCTACGGTGGCATTCACTTCGATGATGGAGATTTACTCGGCAGACAGTTAGGCCGAGACGTTGGTGGCAAGGTCTATGACCGGACCTTATTCTTCATCAATGGTGGTGTGAAAGTTCCCGAGCCTACTTCTGTATTGGGTATGTTAGTATTTGGTGCGTTTGGTGCTGCTTCCATGCTCAAAGGAAAACGGGGAAATTAATCTCACCATCAATCTCACTAACATTATCTAAAAATCTTCCCAAGGGAAGTTTAGAAACCCTTGGTTTCTGATTAACCTAAAAAAAGAAAAGGGAAAAGGTTTCATAACAGTTCAGGTTTCGCCAAATACCTTTTCCCTAGCTGAAATCCCCCCAATTTTGGGGGGTATTTAGTTAGGATACAAAACAAATCTGGCTCTGGCAACTGAATTCTCTAATACAATCACCACGATACACAACGATGACATCAGTTGAGGATTCAACCGAGGATTCCAGTATAACTCTCGACAACTTACCCGATGATTGCGGACTGCCCAAGGGTAAATCATAGTAATCCATCAGAATTCTTGCCTAGTAACCAATAATACTGAATGATGATAAATAGTGTCATGGCAAGATCACGTTCATAAATGGGATTAGTCATTAGTACAGTCAATATGAAAGGTGGTGTGGGCAAAACCACCCTCACCGTCAATTTGGCGACTTGCTTAGCCAAAAATCATAATAAGCGGGTTTTGGTGGTCGATTTAGATACCCAAATTAGTGGAACCTTGAGCTTAATGCAGCCCCAAGCATTTGCTAAAGCTAGAAAAGGGAGGCGGACATTAAGTCGATTAATCGACAAAGTCACTAAACCTAGCTATCGCAGTCGCTTAACAATTGAGGATATTATTCAAACTGATAATTGTGATATCAAAGGATTGGATTTATTGCCAGGAGATATTGAGCTTTATGATGAATATGTAGTTTCTGATCTACTCCATAAGCAATCTGTTCAGGAAGGGGAGGTGGAATTTAGTAAGGTTTGGAGCCGCTTTGAAAGTCTATTAATCAAAGGGATATTAGAGCCGATTATCCCTAACTATGACTTTATTATTTTAGATTGCGCTCCTGGGTACAATCTTTTGACTCGCAGTGGCATTGTGGCTAGTGATTTCTATCTGCTACCAGCCAGACCAGAACCTTTATCTATTGTAGGAATTCAACTCCTAGAAAGACGGATTGCCAGGCTCAAAGAAAGTCATCAGCAGGATAGTCCTCTTAACTTGCAGCTGTTGGGGATTATCTTTATTTTGTCAGGCGGAGGACTAATGGGTAGGTACTATAAGCAAGTGATGAGGCGAGTTGATAACGATTTCGATAGCAACCAAATTTTTCAAATTCGCATTCCCATGGATGTTAATGTTGCTAAAGCCGTGGATAGTTTTAGTCCTGTAGTTATCGCTCATCCTAATTCTGCTGGCTCTAAAGCGTTCTTCAAGTTGACAGAAGAATTTTTGGTTAAGCTTGGGGCAATTAAAACTACCGAACAAATCAGGGATGAATAAATCAGGGATTAGTGTTGAATCTCCAATCCCTGATCTGGCTAATAGTGCTAACCGTCCTTAGCAATCTTTAAATCACCAATAACTTACAAGTTAGTTCACAAGTCACCTCAGAAGTTACCAGCTAAGGCAGCATTACAGCGTTCGCAGATGGTAGGATGCTCAGCAATTGTACCTACTTTAGAACCGTAGTTCCAACAGCGATCGCATTTTAAGCCTTCTGCATTGACTACCCCTAGCGCTATAGTTTCTGATTCAGCCCTATAGGCTGCTGTTTGTATAGCTTCTAGGGAATCTACTAATTCTACTTGAGAGGCTAAGAGCAGATAGCGCAATTCATCCACTTGATTTCCACTCAGGCTATCGGAAGGATTCATGGCTTCCAGGCGCTGCTTTAATTGTTGATCTTTAACATAAAGCAAGACCTTAGCATCTAGAGATGAACCAATCATCTTTTCCGCTCTGGCTTGTTCAAGTACTTTATTGACTTCTGTGCGGATGGTGCGCAAGGTTGACCAGGACGCTGCTAGTTCAGGATTTTTCCATTGCTCATCTAATTTGACCCAACCTGACTCAAATACGGATTCATGGGATTTCTGATAAGGTAGGTATTGCCAGATATCCTCTGCCATATGACAGAGTACAGGTGCGATCGCTTTAGCTAAATTTTCTAGTGCTATTTGTAGCACTGTCTGACAACTGCGCCGCCGTGGTGAGTTGCGAGCACTGATATAGAGTCGATCCTTAGCAATATCCAGATAGAAGTTAGACAGGTCTACTACACAGAAGTTCTGCACGCTCTGGAAGAACCGGAAGAATTGATAACTCTCAAAGGCATCAGTTACATCTTCAAATACCTCTGTGATCCGGTGTAGCATGTAGCGGTCTAATTCCGGTAACTCCTGAACAGGCACCCTATGCTTCGCTGGGTCAAAGTCATGAAGGTTGCCTAGCAGGAAACGGGATGTATTGCGAATTTTGCGATAGACATCGGCTAGTTGCTTGAGAATACTCTGAGATATTGGAACATCTGAGGAATAGTCTACAGAAGATACCCACAATCGCAGCACATCAGCTCCGTAGGGGGGTTCTTTTTTCTGGTTTTTACCACCCTCGATGATTATAGCTGGTTCCAAGATATTCCCCAAAGACTTACTCATCTTGCGCCCTTGGTCATCTAGAACAAAGCCGTGGGTTAAAACAGTTTTGTAGGGGGCATAGCCATTGCTGGCTACACTGGTGAGTAAGCTGGACTGGAACCAACCCCGGTGTTGGTCTGAGCCTTCCAAGTAAATATCCACGGGATAGCGTAATTCTTCCCGTTGCTCGGCCACAGCTGCCCAAGAGGAACCGGAGTCAAACCAGACATCCATGGTATCGTTACCCTTGCGGTAGGTCTTACCATTACTACGATAGGATTCTGGTAACAATTCCTCTACGGATAGTTCCCACCAGGCATCGGAACCTTTCTCAGCAATAATGCCTTGGACATAAGCAATGGTTTCTTCATTGAGCAAGGGTTCGTTAGTTTCTTCGTCGTAGAATACCGGAATTGGTACACCCCAGCTCCGTTGGCGGGAAATGCACCAATCGGAACGATCCGCCACCATCGGGGTAATCCGGTTTTGTCCTTGGGCAGGGATCCATTTTACGGATGCGATCGCATTTATTGCTTCATCCCGGAATCCCTCTACTGAAGCAAACCATTGTTCTGTGGCTCTAAAGATAGTTGGCTTTTTAGTGCGCCAATCGTAAGGATATTTATGAACATACGGTACCTCTTTCAGCAATGATCTAGCTGTGTTCAGTGCCTCAATGATGGCTGGATTGCCATCCTTGAGCACATTCAACCCAGCAAACTGTCCCGCTTCTGCCGTAAACTTCCCATCTGCATCTACTGGCGAAAGGATAGGTAAGCCATAACGCTGACCCACACCATAGTCTTCTTGACCATGACCAGGAGCCGTGTGGACTAAACCTGTACCCGATTCAGTGGTGATGTAATCCCCACCAATCACAATGTTGCTTTCCCGCTCAAATAGGGGATGCTGGTAAGTACAATTTTCCAACGCCTCACCCTTAACAGTCGTTTTGACCGTAAGTGGAGTTTCCAGAGTAGCTGATAGTTTTTCTACCAAATCCGCTGCTACTAATAAGAATTGGGATTGGTTAGTTTGGGAACCCCCTTCCACTACCGCATAGGTCAGTTCTGGATTAACGGCTACTGCCAAATTTCCAGGGATTGTCCACGGAGTCGTCGTCCAGATCGCCACACCTAGATTTGGCAAAAATGGGTCTAAGATCTCCTTTATCCCTGGCGCTGCCTTAGTCATTGGGAAAGCAGCATAGATACTTGGGGAGGTATGACCTTCCGGATATTCTAACTCCGCTTCCGCTAGGGCTGTTTTAGAACTGGGACTCCAGTGAACTGGCTTGAGACCTCTGTAGATGTAGCCCTTCAATACCATCTGACCAAATACCCCAATTTGAGCCGCTTCGTACTGTGGGTTTAAAGTCAGGTAAGGATTTTCCCAGTCTCCCCATACTCCATAGCGCTGGAAACCTTTGCTTTGCTGCTCTACTGTTTTCAGGGCAAATTTCTTGGCTTTCCGGCGCAGTTTTATCGGAGTCAGCTGTTGACGCTCCTCTAGCTTCATGGCTTGCAAGACTTTCAGCTCAATAGGCAAGCCATGACAGTCCCAACCAGGGACATAGCGAACTTTGCGACCTTGCAGCAGTTGGTATTTATTAATGATGTCCTTGAGGACTTTATTCATGGCGTGACCCATGTGCAGAGAGCCGTTGGCGTAGGGGGGGCCATCATGCAACACGAAAATCTCGCCAGGATTAGTTTGTGACAGGCGCTCATAAATAGTTTGCTCTGCCCAAAACTGTTGGAGTTCTGGTTCTCGCTTGATAGCGTTTGCCCGCATATTAAACTCAGTTTTGGGCAGATTGACCGTATCTTTATAGCTTTTGGATGCTGTCACAGTTTCAAGGCGAAATTATACTAGTAGAGCCGTTTATTAAGAGTTGATTAGAGCCATCTAACCCACTTTAACCTGCTGACCGCTGACTGTGTATTGCTGAGTAGTTAGATTCAACCTTACAGCAATATTAAACAATCAACGGTCAACAAAGGATGTTAACAAAGGATGTCAACAAAGGATATATGTCTATATATATCTCTTATTATTATGAGCAACAATCTCCCCAACCTTCAACTTTCCTTGGAAGGATTGTTGGATTTTTTAGCAATCGGTTTTTTCGGAGTTGGGGCTGGTGACGGCTTTTGTGTTGCGCTCGACTTTTTTTATACCTTGGGATTAGGAGGTGGTGGTGCTTTTGCTTCTGGTGCGATCGCTTCTGGTGCTTTTGCTTCTGGTGCGATCGCTTCTGGTTTCTGGTCTGGCTCCTGACTTGACTCTGGCTGTGGGGGGGGTGAGTCTTCCTTAGCCACTGCTACTGGTTGGGGGGTTTCTGTCTTAGGGGGAGTCGTTTCAGCGGAATCTGAGGTTTTAGTGTCATCTGTTTCTAAAACCGCTTCTTGGGTAGTGGATGGTACCGTAGTTGCTTGATCCGCTGCAGGGCTTGGTTGGGCAGTTTTAGGATTAGTTTCCTGGGTGGGCGACGCCATGGTGGTATCTGCCGGTACAGCAGGAGTTCGGCCTGAGTCTTGGCGTTTGCCCAAAAGATTGCCAAAAAAGCCAGTTACTTTAGCTAGTAGCCCTTTTAATGACTCAAGTGGCAGTATTTCTTGAATCTTGGTGATAAATTCAGCTTGACTTGGGATAGGGGTTTGTTGGTCGGTCGGTATCAAGGCTCGTCGCAAGGTCAAGGTTTGCCAACCCAACCAGCCTACCAACGATACACCCGCTATTTGACCGATTAAGACGCCGCCAGTAATGCGTCCAGCACAAATCCATAACACTAGAGCGTAGAATAATCCCACTCCACTCCAGATAAAGTCATATTTACGATGCACCTCTGGTAAAAAGAAGGCAGCTAGGTAAAAGACTAAGCTACCAAGAGCAATAACCAACGCCAAGAGGTATGCCAGCATTTTCGGAGTACTCCTTACGTGCTTCTTTACTCATCATGAAGCAAAATGTTGCCTCATATACAAATTATCTATCACTGAATCACTCATGTAAGCTTCACCACACTCACTGTACCCAGTATAGTGTGGGATTTGAGTACTGCTAGGTTAAATAATTGCGATTAGTACCGAATACGGGGGTCAATCAAAGCATTAACAATATCAATGGCAATACTTGCGATTACCACAATAGTGGCGAAGAATACCATAATCCCTTGCACCGTGGGGTAATCCCGCCCAGAAATTGCTTCATACAACCGATTCCCTAACCCTGGCCAAGAGAACGTCACCTCTGTCAACACTGCTCCACCTAACAAAGCAGCTAAGGTCAACCCTAGCACTGTAATCACAGGAATCATGGCATTTTTCAGAGCATGGGCAAAAACAATGCGCCTTTCGTGAATACCTCTAGCTCTGGCCGCTTCTACATAATCAGCCTTGAGAGTTTGCTTCAAGTTTACCCACAGTCCTCAACTTGCCTTAAATCCGTTCGCTGGAAACAGGTTTTCACATTAAATTCGTTTTGAATATCATCAGCAACTGCTTTGCCGCAATCCTGTTGGCGGCCACAAATAACTACTCCTGCTGCACCCGAACAAGCCACTTGACGGGCGATCGCAGCACCTAAACCTTGGGTTGACCCGGTAACGACTACGACTTTGTCTTTCAAACATCCAAAGGTTGGCTTAATTTGCTTTAGGTCTATTAGTTCTGGGCTGATGTGCATAGTGTTATCCCTAAACAACGGAGGTGATGGAATGGGGTTTTAGTCGCAATTAGTGCACTGATTAGTCTTTACTTCTGGTACTACAACCTTAGCCATTAATCGAAATTTGTTCAGGCCGATAATACAGAAAATTCATCGCTGTCCAAAGTATAACCATAATCATTGCTAACAGCATGATGTAAGGGAATAGCGACCATAGACTGAATTTTTGGGCAATCAGTCCCATTAGCCACGGCACAATTGAAGTTCCTAACTTACCAAGCCCACTTATGATTGCGATCGCACTTATAACAAGCCTTGGTTGTATTTGTTTAGCTACAACAGCAAGTATTGTGGGATACAACGGTCCCAAGCTTAGACCAGCAATCCCTAGGCCGACTGTAGACATGATGACCGATGGCCAAAACCAGATCAGCATCATATTAATCAAGATGCTGAACATGCAAAGATAGAGTAATTGATTAATCTCAAACCAGCGAAATAAAATACTAATGCCTAAACGGGCAAGAGTCATGCCTAACCAATAAGTACTGATGCTTAAGCTAGCCATGAAGTGAGATTCATGCTGAATACTACACAGAAAACTGTAAGCCCAATCCCCTAGGCTATGTTCTGTTCCAACACAGAAAATAACAAATCCACTGGTGAACCAGATAATAGGGGACGTTAGAGCAGCCTGCAAAACACTGGGTTGTGACCCTTGCGAGTCATCATAGTTTAACGTTGTATCAGCTTGATCTGAAAATGCCAAATATAATGCGATCGCCAACAGAAACCCCAGTAATGCCCATAATCGATAAATATTATACCAACCCTGATTGCTGGCAATGATGCTAGCGGCAATTATTGGACCTAACAAGGCTCCAACTCCCCAGAGTGCATGTAAATAATTAAGCCAAATCTTACTGTTTGGCTGCATGACCAGGTAAGCATTAAACCAAGTTTCTATAATTGCCAAACCAAAACCAATGAGAATAGGTAATAGAATAAAAATTTTAAATGGTGGGCATAAGCTACAAGCTAATGTGGCAATAACAAATGAATTGATACCAATAAGTAAAAGTGATAAGCGTCCAAGCCAATTTTCAATGAAGCCAATAGTTAATGCCGCAATGAAATGACCGAGTGTTCCTCCTAGAAGGAGGAAGGCGACGGTTGCTTTGTCAACCTGATAATAAATTTGTAGATTTAGAATTAAGACACTGATACTAGACTCATATAGACCAATCAGCAGAAATCCTAGAAGTAAAAGACTGATTTTGAGGCGAGATTTCGGATCGTTATGTTCAAGTATAGTCTGACTTGAAGTACCAGGGTATGAATCAATATTTAGAGCGTTACTGTGACTAATTTGATGATCTCCTGAAACTTGAGATGGTTCTTGAACAGCCATAATGGAAATTTGTTCCGTTAAAGATTATGGTTCTTCAGTAACTGCTATGCTAAATTTCCAGTTAACAAAACTCATAAAGCTTACTGTGTCAGGGTTATGAGGCTATTTAAATAATAAAGTTTTCTGAATACTGCCTCTTCTCCCTGCTCCGTTCGCGTAGCGTGGCCCACGGCCTCAGCTCCCTTTGCCAAAGTGTTGATTTAGCATAACAAGTACGGAAGAGCCAAGATTATTAGACCTCTCTGATAGCGGTTTTCAAATGGGTAGCTCTAATCTGTTTCGCTTACACTCCTATCAGACTGAATAATTGTGTCCATCCAAATGAAAAGCGCTATGAAAAAGAATCTTAAACCTTTATAGCAATTCTATTTAGATGGTGCAAGATGTGAGTTAAAATCTATTTAGGATTGCTATATCATGTCTAGGTGAAAACTTATCCGTCTTCTGTCACTTTCCGAAATTCTGACGAAATTGCGTCATTACAGCCAACGACACCTAACGAGAGAATTAGGGTTTGACCCCCATTTTTCGGAGTCTGACAGAAGAGGGATAATTTCCGGAGAGGTTTATTGGTTTGCATCTTGACAGACCCAAGCTTCAAAATAAGCAGCTTGGTTGAAGAGATCATGATCAGGTTCACCATTGGGAAGCTGCGGAGACTTAAAAAATAGTCCATACTGAGGCTGCAAGCCGCTTTCTTTACGGGCTAGAGAGACGGTCATAAAACCAGGGTAAACGCATCTAACTTAATTAAGTTATTTAAAAATCTACATTTCTCAATTTTAACTATTAACAATCAA
>NZ_JAAHHU010000100.1:0-23958 GCF_010672095.1 Moorena sp. SIO3I6
AATAGCACTTGAATTTTTGAGGGCATATTAAAGGAAACAACGTTACGCTTTTGCACAACTAAACCTATATCTGCTGCTGCCAACATTTCTGGTAACTTCTCTCGGGGTTGGAAAGGTAAAAGCTTGACATTACTAGCCTTGCAAGTCTGACAGTCTTGCTGTAGCTGCTGTAGAGCCTTAGATTCTCCAACAATGACGAAGACAATTTCTGGAATATGCCTGACCAGAGTAGCCGCCTTCACTACTGTTTCCAGTCCCTGAGTCAGGGCAATATTACCGGAATACAGTACTACAAACTTGCCATCAAGATGGTAAGCAGTGCGAAAGGAATTTCCTTGTTTGGGTAAGGGACGGATAACATTAACATTCGCCCAGTTGGGGATACAGGTAATTTTGTCTTTAGGTATTCCTTTACTGACTAAATTGTCAACGAATCCCTCAGAAATAACAGTGATTGTATGAGCAGTGTGGTAGGCAAACTTCTCTAAAGCTTCAAAGATACGGATGGCTAGTTTGTTTCTAATTAGACCAACCTGTACAGCAGCTTCTGGCAAAATATCCTGTAAATTCAGTAATACTGGGCAGTTGTACAACCAACCGAGTAAAGCAGCTGGTACACTAACGGCCAGGGACGGTACTGTCAGTAGAATCACATCAGGTCGCCAGCCCTGGAAAGCCTGAATCAAACTAGTCACCACGAAGCTACCATCCAGTAGTATCCGTGTCACTACACCAGGCTTTGGTCGAATCCAGACATAGGAGCGTTGAATTATTACTCCATTTCTTTCTTCAGTCTGATACCACTTACCCTGATATTTATCATAGATACAGCGCTGGGGATAGTTGGGCATACTAGTGACGACTCGTACTTGATGTCCTGCCTTGACCAAACCTTCTGCTAGTTCCGTCATTAATGGGGCAATGCCTATGGGTTCAGGATGATAATTATAGGAGTAGATTAATATGCGCATGAACGTTATTGGTAGAGCGAGTAGTCTGTCAAGTTAAGATTTGACAGGTGGACAAGCGATGCATCGCTTTTTACAATTCCGACACGAAACACTATATCTAGTTAGTTCTATCTATCAGTTACTTAGCAACTGGTGTCTAATTACCCTACATACTTTAGTGTTTGAATTTTCACCTTTAAGAGAAAAATTTAAACTTTACTCATTCAAAGCGTTTGGTTTAATTTTCGACGTTATAGCCTTGATGACTAGATACTCAATCGGCTTTGTCTGTTGATGCTTATGCACTAAACCAACACCGAATATACCAAAAGCTATTACTCTCAATAGAGCAGTAGGTTAGACAGACGCGCTTAGGCGCTCTTATCTCTAAGAATACAGACAGAAAAACTAAATTATTATGACCTTCTTTAGCAGGCAATAATTAATCCTCAGGCTTAGGATAGCTCCTGCTGATCATTCCCTTTTATTGGTTCTATTCATATAGGTATCAAAACTATCAGACTCACTGGTTGGACTCCTGCTCCCATCTTAGCCATCGTCAATTTTATAATATAAATACTTGATATGCTACCTTCTTTATTATTGATGATCACTTTGGTCAAAATACCATTCCATAACGATGGAAATTTGCGCTAAATAAAAAAAATGAAGCCAATATTTATTTAAATAAATTACTCTCTGGATACTTTAAGGGATTAACTGCACTGACCACTAGATTCGTAGGCAGATACATAAACGATGTAAATAGATTCATAAATGGCACTCCTGCTGTTATTTTAGATACTTTTTTAAGTGTTGATGTTTTCCTAGCGATGCATCGCTATATTATAAGGGTATATATTTTATATATAGTTATACATGAGTTGTGAACGGAAAACTAGCTGAAAGTCTTATTTCAAGAGGGTGCTTTGTTCACAAATCAAATGGAAACTATATAAGACCATAGGCAAAAATTGAGTCGAGCTATGTTACCATGCCCAACTACCTGTTTTTCTAAAGGAACTAACGGAAAGCTTATCAGAAACAGCTAGTAATTTTCAATTATATAATTTTAAATATTGTGTGAAGTAAATGTGAAAATATAGACTTATTATAACACTCTATAGGGAAATCTGAAATCCTTACCTAGCTAGGAGCTAGTTTTGGTAAATAATACTGGATTAATCAGCTATAGAATTTATAAGCTGTTGAGGAAAAAATGAGCACGGATTCTTTGAAGGCTTTTGCCCTGCTCTAACGGTGTTTGAAAATTAACAGTGTTGCCGAATTACCTCCAAACTTCAGCAAAGCGATGCAGCGTGGTCTTGGGGAACCAGTGCGGTTCATGACCGCACTGACGTGGAAACCCCCACTCGCGCTTTGCATGGCTGACAGGGGGTTATAAACCTGGATTTGGAATCAGGCTATCAAGGAAAGGGCTCTCCTAACTATCTTGACTTAAGTGGTTAGCCCAAAATAAAAAATCAGTAAAGACTTTGTGAAGAAATTTGTGAATAAATGGTAAAGAAAAGGGGGAGATAAGACCCAGTAAGGCTTACAAAAATAAGCGATCGCAACAGCACGGTGCTTAGTCCAACGTTACCGCAGGGGATACTCACCACACTCCGTACTCAGCATTCCTTCAGTACTAAGTTTGGTAAACCAGAGGAATTCAGAACCCTAAAATCTTACCCAATTACCCCTAAAGTAAAGGAAAAGCCCACTTTTGGGTAAGATGTTTGATGGTTTTTGGTGATGATGTGTGATGCCGCGATGGTTTTGGGAACGCTGTAATTGTAATCAAGAACGGTAGGGATGGGTAAACCGGGGATGGGACAATGGCGGACAAACAAAACTCTTAAGCTTAGACCTGATTGGCTGATCGCTTTATTTATAGCACTACGCATTCAGATGTTTGACATTCCTAAACTCCGAAACGTAAGTAATCGCTTACTTCTGACTTCTGACTTCTGACTTCTGACTTGCGCGTAGCGCTATATATACCATTTTCCGAGAGTCAGTGAACTTCTGCTATGGTCAAAGCCCCAATTCCTCACTCCTACCAGTGGCTAAAACTTTACCAAATCTTGACAGTTATAGTGTGTTAACTCATCTAGATTCAACATACATTCAAGAAGAGAAGAATGATGTGAATCTGTGCTGTTAATACCGATACAGTGTACTATCAATTCCTATACAAATAGATGAGTTACCAAGTTCCGGTCAAAGTTCCTTTCGTTTCACTAGCTCAACAACACCGACCTATTCAAACTGAGCTAGACCAGGCAATTCAAGCTGTAGTGCAGCAGGGAGATTTTGTTCTCGGTAAAGCGTTGATCAATTTTGAGGAAGCATTTGCGGCTGCTTGTGGTGTCGAATACGGTATCGGGGTGGGATCTGGCACCGATGCGATCGCACTCGGATTACAAGCCTGTGGCATTAGTGCTGGGGATGAAGTGATTTGTCCTGCTAACACCTTTATCGCTACAGTGATGGGGATCATAGCTGCTGGTGCTACGCCAATTTTGGTGGATTGTAACCCCCGTACTGCCCTAATTGATCTCAATACTGCCAAACAAGCAATTACAGAGAAAACCAAGGCAATTGTCCCTGTGCATCTTTACGGTCAGATGGTATCCCCGAGTGAGTTAATCGCATTTGCTGATGCCCACAACTTACTGATTTTTGAAGACGCAGCACAAGCTCACTTAGCACAGCGAGAGGATTATTGTGCTGGTTCTGTGGGCAAGGCAGCAGCATTTAGTTTCTACCCCAGTAAAAACTTGGGTGCCTTTGGTAACGGTGGCATGGTAATCACTAATGATGCTACGGTGGCAGAAAAAGTGCGATCGCTTCGTAATTACGGAGCACCTCGCAAATATTTTCATACCGACATCGGCAAAAATAGCCGTTTAGATACGTTACAAGCTGCTATCCTCAATGTCAAACTGCCTTATTTGACTGAGTGGAACCAGTCACGCTACTGGGCAGCTGGGCAGTACGACAATTTACTCAAGGCTTTGGAAGGTCAAGGGATTGTGCCCATAGAAAACCACAGCGGGCCAGGTCATGTCTACCACCTTTATGTGATTCGGGTAGGTAAACAATGTCCCTTTAACCGACAGACCATCCAGGATGCTCTGGCCTCAGTGGGAATTCAAACTGGTATTCATTATCCAATTCCTTGCCATCTCCAGCCAGCTTACAAGTACTTGGGATATCAAGCCGGTGACTTTCCCCATGCCGAAGCTCTGTGCAATGAGATTTTATCTCTACCAATTTATCCCAACTTGAGCAAGGAGCAGATTGAGCAGGTTGTTGATGGGTTAGCTAATTTATTAGGCGTGCTTGAGCCATTAGTTATTAATCATTAAACTATGCAAATTGGACGCAAAATTCCTATTGCCATTGATCGCTATCTACTGGACGGTTGTATCATCGCTTTACTAGTCATTATTTATGGTCCTGTGCTGATGCATTGGTATAATGGCTGGCTCAACAAAAGTATCAGCATTACCCATGAATACTTTAGCCATGGTTTGATTGGGCTACCGTTTGCTGCCCATATTGTTTGGACGAACCGACGACGGTGGCATAAGCTGACTGATACAGCCCATCCCTTTGGTGTAGTCTTACTGATAATTGGAGCAGTAAGCTATCTTAGCGGTCAATCAGAACTGGTAAATTTATCGTTTCCCATAGTTTTAGCTGGTCTTTGCCTATGGTTAAAAGGGATTCCTGGCTTTAAGCTGCAAAGTTTTCCCCTGCTGCTGGTGGTTTTGGCAACTCCAACAGCAGTTCCCTATTTAATTGAACCTTATATCTTGCCCCTACAACGCTTTATTGCTGCCATGGCTGCCTTTATTCTGACTCAGTTTGGCATGGATGTCACACTAGAAGGGATTAACTTGTTCGTAAGTGAACGAATTGTGGAGGTAGCGCCCCACTGTGCTGGTCTTAAGATGTTATTTACTTGCCTGTATGTGAGTTTGATGTTGCTTTACTGGAGTGGTGCTATTGAGTCACGCCTAAAGACTATTTGGCTGCTATCCGGTGCGGTGATTATAAGTGTTAGTGCTAATATTGTCCGCAATACTGTGCTGACCTTTTTCCATGGCAGTGGGCAAGATCAGGCATTTCATTGGCTCCATGAAAGCTGGGGCGGCGACCTGTATTCAGCGATGATGTTAGTGATGCTGGTTCTATTAATGAAGTTCATTGAAAAATACTTCCCCTCAGACCCTAACTTGACTCCCTTGGCTAACCATCAAGATTAAACGTTATATAGCAGTTCTCAATGGGGTGAGATAAAAACTCCTGGATTTTAGGGAGTAGGGAATAGGGAGTAGGGAGCAGGGGTAAGAAACTTGAAGGTACCTCATAAGTCTGAGAAAGGCTAGAGAATGATGAAATCAGTAAGTTTAATTAAGTTAATCCAGCCCTGGCAAATCTCCAGGGGAGTCTTACTGGTGTTGCTGTTAGTCTTGGTAATAATGGGAGCAGTACCGGGTTACTGGACAGGAAACTGGCCTTGGGCAAAACTGCCACCAGTGACTAACCTCCAAAAGATAAAAGCTATCCGCAAGACGGGAATAGAACTATCTGACTGGCAAACTGTTAAGCAACAAACCATCAGGATTGGCGGCCATAAATGGTCTTTGCAGTTCATAGAGCAGGATCAGCAAAAACCAGTGTGGTTATTTTTGCTTCCCCAAAATGGTCCTAAATCCCAGCCACAGGTAGAATGGG
This sequence comes from Moorena sp. SIO3I6, assembly GCF_010672095.1. NCBI lineage: Bacteria > Bacillati > Cyanobacteriota > Cyanophyceae > Coleofasciculales > Coleofasciculaceae > Moorena > Moorena sp. SIO3I6. Next base: position 5,700 of record NZ_JAAHHU010000100.1, read on the forward strand.
AAGATATTAGCGGATTTATGAGACAACGATTGGGACAATGGAAGACGGATTCTTATGGCCATATCAAGTTTGTGGTCAACGGATCTGATGTTGAGGGGAAGACCCAGGCTGATCCGACCATCACAACCCAGCCCAAAACCGTTGTTAACGCCCGTTTCTTTCGTGCCTGGAATCAGCGGCAAACCTTCGCTATAGTACAATGGTATGCCTGGCCAGAGGGTGGTAATCCTGCTCCTAGCCGTTGGTTCTGGGCTGATCAACTGGCTCAGTTACACCGCAAACGGGTGCCTTGGGTTGCGGTAAATATCCAAATTCCCATAGAACCTTTGGGTGATATTGAAAATTCTAGGCCAATAGCCGAATCTCTCAGTAAAATGGTTCAAACTGCTTTGATGAGCGATCCTTTTGCAGACGAAGCTAGTAATATACAAATTATCAAGGATTAAGGCTGAAGGCTGAAGGGTCAAGGCTGAAGGGTCAAGGCTGAAATGGGTTTATTGCTGCAACACTTAGAGTTGACTAAAAGCTTGATCCACAACCAAGAGTTAAACGTCATACTTCCGACTTGCCACTTCCGACTTGCCACTTCCGACTTAAGATGATAAGTGACCATTGGAAAATGACAACTGACACCCACAGGTTTGGCAACCAAGTTCTGAATTTATCTTTCTTTGGGGGTACCGTCTTATTCTGGCTGGTTAGTTCTGGAGTCTGGGTTAGCCCTGGTTTGGCTAAGCATGTCGGAAATTTACCGACATCGGTGCCAAATCTTGGGGATGAGATTAGCGATCGCGCTCAGTTGCCTACGTTTAGTTCCATTGAACCGGAAACAACGGAAACAGTTGAATCAGGGGAAAGGGAAACGACTGAACAGGAAAGCTCTGAGACCACCCCTGAGACCACCCCTGAGACCATAGAGGTAACGGAAACGTTGCCACCGCCACCACCGTTGAGCAACCCTGAACCCGTCTCAGAGGAGAATCGACTGGAACAGTTGGAGGAAATGTTACCTCCTTTGGGCTATCCAGAGACTCTGTCACAGGTGAGTCCATCTGATGAATTTAATCGCCACTACCTAGGGCGAGAAGATGTAATCGCAGTGAGTGTGACCAACTTTCCGAATCTGGCTTTTCAAAGTGCTATTGATTCTGACGGCAATATTGTGGTACCGCTGTTCGGTAAGCTACGAGTGGTGGGACTTACTCTAGAGGCGGCTCAAGATTTAATTCAAAAGGTCTTAAATGAATTTGTGATTGATCCTGAAGTAGTTGTGAGCCTACTGAGTACACCGGCTGTTCAGATTACGGTGAGTGGTGAGGTGTTTCGACCAGGCTATTACCCCCTGCCAGCAGGAACTCAACCGAATCAAGCCCTTACTGCTGCGGGTGGTACGACTACGATTGCTGATTTGCGGACTATTTTGATTCGTCGTAAGTCGGTGGTGAATAATTCCATCATTGAGCGAGAAATTGACTTGCTGACACCGCTGCAAAATGGGACAACTCCATCGGAATTGAACCTCCGGGATGGGGATGCTATTATTGTGCGAAAGTTGGAGGTGGGTAATACTACCGATTATGATAGGCAGCTGGTAGCTCGTTCTAATCTAGCTCAACAACAAATCAGCGTTCGAGTGTTGAGCTATCCTAATGGCACAATTGGTAACTTGACATTAGCTAATGGTAGTACGTTTATTGATGCCTTAACAGCAATTTCTCCTAACCCAGATGATGCTGATTTGGATAGCATTGCCTTAATTCGTTTTGATCCAGAACAGGGCAAAGCGGTGACTCAAAAACTAGACGGGGAAAAGCTACTAAAGGGTGATGTTTCCCAAAACGTACCACTTCAAGATGAAGATGTGATCGTGGTGGGTCGAAGTCTTATTGCTAAGATTTCTGCCGCTCTGAGTGTAGTGACTCGACCCTTCAACGATTTTCTGGGATTCCGGAGGTTTTTTGAGGAAATACCAGAACTGTTTTGATAAGGTTGGGGTATGACGGGAGCAGAAATCGATGGAAGCTCTCCCCTGGTGGGTTAGCTTTTCCATCGACAGCACAAAAATCTCCGGATACCTTAATGAATGGACAGAAAACTCCAGTACCTGTCTCGGTTTGTAACTGGTGCTCCGAGTCCCTGTTGACTCAGCGGTAAAAATAGGAATAGGCTACAGGATTTTTCGATCACAAAAATCAAAAAACGCGGAATCCCCGTCTTTTTAAAGCGGGGAGGAAGCGTAATAGCGCGCTTTTAGCCGTCAACTATAATTAAAGAAGACTGAAATAGGCAAAGGCACTCTTAACTTCAGAGTAACGGCTAGGCCAGTAAGTCAGTGTCGGCGAGTGATGCGCAAAACGAAGTATTGGGGCTGTCCGAGAATTGACTCGGTTGTAGAAGCTACGAATGCAAGCAATCCCTCGCATTCGTAGAGTAAGCCAGCCTGGAGGTTCGGCGGTTGACCCTTGGATTCGATTAATTTGGAGTCTAGGCGCGTCAAGTATGCTAGGGCTACTGAAAACCAACGTTCTGAAGTCTGGGCGAAAGCCCCCGTGCTTCAGCCGGGGGTAAGCTTACTGCTGCCTTAACAATAGCGAAAATTACTTATGACTCCCCCTTTTGTCACACGTTACCTGATTGCTCTCAATCAGCATAAGTTAATCGGCTTTGCCACGTTTTTCCTGATTACTGGCATATCGGGGATTGTGGCTATACAGCCAACGCCAGCTCCTATTTATCGAGCTGAAGGTCGTTTGATATATACCACTCCTGTTAAGGTATTTTCCCAGACAGGGGTAGAGATTTCAGAACAAGGTAAACAATTGCTGACACAGGGAACGCTGCTGGCAGACAATGTGGTTAAGGAAGTAGCAGCTGGGATGCAAGTCAGCTCCAAAGACATTGTTAAAAATACACAGGTGAAATTGCCAAAAGAAGGAGCACAATTTATTTCGGTAATCTATAGGGATAAGAATAAGGAAATTTCTGCAGCCATCGTTGACATGCTGATGAAGAAAATGGTGGAACAGAGCCGTTTTATCAACACATCACAACTAAGACGGATTATTGAAGTGATAGAAGAACGTTTACCTAAGGCGGAGGCGGAACTAAGGGAAGCGGAACAAAAACTGGAACAGTATGACCGCCTACAAGGACCAGCTTTATTTGCTGCTAAAGATGGCACCTTAGTGGGTGGGATTACTGGTAGCCAACAGCAACAACGTAGTCTGGAGATACAGCTAGAGGGGGTTGAGGCTCAATATTCTAGCCTAATCGAACGGCTAGGTTTGACCCCTGACCAAGCCTATACGTCTTCTGCCCTCAGTGCTGACCCGATCATTGCTAGTCTGCGAGCTCAGATTCTGGATACTGAGACACAGATGGAACTGCTAAAGGGGCAGTTGCGTCCGCAACATCCAACTATGATTGAGTTGCGCAAACAGCAACAGACTTATGAGACCTTACTTCAGGCACGTGGGGCTGAAGTTCTCGGTGGTAATGGGTTTACCTCTCCATTGCCCAGTCAAATCCGCCAAGACAGTACCCTGGACCCAGCACGGCAGGCACTGGCTAATCAGTTGGTAGCTCTGCAAACCCAGCGGGAATCACTTCAACGGCAGTTGGCAGCTACCCAAAGAACGGAACAGGAACTAAGACAGCAATATCAGCAGCTGCCCAATAAGCAGCTGGAGCGAGGGCGACTGGCTCAGCAAGTTGCTTTTAAGCAGGAATTTTACAATAAGTTGCAGGTAGCATTAGCAGATAGCAAAATAGCAGAGGCGGAGACTGAGAGTAGTCTTGCGATCGCTGGAATTGCAGAACCGAAAGCAATAATGACCCAGACAGCAAGTAATCCGATCGTTACCTTGGCAATAGGTGGTGTAATCGGTATTGTAGTGGGTGCTGGTGTGATTCTGCTGCTATCAACCCTGGATAATACCTTATACACGCCAGAGGATGTTAAGCCCATACTTCGGGACAATGGTGTGCCATTACTGGGGGATTTACCGACAATCGGTCTCAAGTCCTACCGGGGTGAAGTTGCTATAATCACCCGACCAGAGGCTTTGGAGTTGGAGTTCTACGAACGGTTTCGCACTAATCTTCGTCTGCGGGAGGAACCTGCGGTAAAAGTGGTGTTGGTGACTAGTACAGCAGCGAATGAAGGAAAGACGATCGTGGCTTACAATTTAGCGATCGCATCTGCCCAAGCCGGTATGCGTACTCTGTTGGTAGAAGGGGATTTGCGATCGCATTCTGTAGCTCAATCTCAAGAAGTGATTCACCTGATGGACACTCCACTGGAACCTTTGCGCTTCTATGGCTCTAAGAGTGAATGTATTCATTTAGCCCAAGATTTTGAAAATCTCTACATTCTCCCTAGTCTCGGTCCCTTGCGCAAAGCTGCAGGGATCCTAGAATCGAGTGAAATGAAGCATTTGCTGGAAGATGCTCGTGGTCGCTTTGATTTTGTTGTGGTTGATTCCCCTAGTCTGTCCCGTTGTAATGATGCCCTATTACTACAACCATTTACTGATGGGATTGTGTTAGTTACTCGACCAGGCTATACCCAGGGCAGTATTTTATCTCAGGTGATCGAAGAGTTAGAGGAAAACGAGGTACTGTTGGGAGCAGTTATCAACGATATCAAGCAGCTACAACCCCCTGTTCCTGTGGATAGTGGCAGGGGGTATTCAGCGGTAGATACCCCTGTGGATCAAACCCCAGCTGATCAGCATAAAGTTACTAGTGGAGTAGGGAGTAGGAAGTAGGGAAAGAGAGGGAAGTGTGGGAGGTGTGGGGAGATGGGGAGATGGGGAGATGGGGAGATAAGGAGATAGGGAGATGGGGAGATGGGGAGTCAGAGGTTTTAGGGAGTCGGGAAAGAGAGGGAAGTGTGGGAAGTGTGGGAGGTGTGGGGAGATGGGGAGATGGGGAGATGGGGAGATGGGGAGATGGGGTGATGGGGTGATGGGGAGTCAGAATTAGTATAAGAACGGCTATAATTATCCAGAATTGCTTGATTCAGTAATACTAAAGTAGTGGGCTTTTTTTGTTTGTAACTGATAGACTTGAACCAAATCATAACGTGGTTAATCTATCAGCTTATGGGTTTATCTAAGGTAACATTAATCGTGACTCAGAGGGAGCGGTTTAGTTTAACAAAGCCTTCCCTAGACAGTATTATTGCTGATTATTCCTCTTATCCGTTTGAGCTAATCTATGTAGATGGCAACGGTCCATCCCCAGTGCATGAGTATCTGCAACAGCAGGCAGATAAACACGAATTTATGAGTTTGATCCATCGCGGACGCTATTTGAGATCCAATGTTGCTCGTAACATAGCTCTACCGTTTGTTAAGGATGCGGATTACATTGTTTTTATTGACAATGATGTGATTGTAGAGCCTGGTTGGTTAAAAGGTTTGGTTGAGTGTGCTGAAGAAGAGCAAGCTGGTATCGTTGCTCCCCTAATTTTACAGGGGCAACCAGGCTCCCCTGATATTGAGGTACATGTTGCTGGGATTAAAACCAAGTTTCACCAAAGAAAGCATGGTAAAAAGTGGTTTGAGCAAAAGCAGTTGCTCTATGGTACTCCATTACGGGATGTTGAGCAGGATTTAGATCGTACCCCAGTAGATTCTGTAGAGTTTCATTGTATCCTAGCTCGTCATTCTCTGATCAAGTCTATTGAACTGGATGAAGTCTTTGATAGCTTGGCAAGTCATACTGATTTATGTATGCAGGCAACGGATTTAGGCGAAACAATTTTCCTGGAACCAAAATCTAGAATCACTTTCCTCAATCCTCGACAGATCACTCGGTTTGACCAGGATGATGTGCCATTTTATGTATTTAAATGGAATGAACAGTCTGTACGAGATGTGTTCAATCGTCAAGTCAAAAAGTGGAATTTGGGGAAAGATGATCCTTCAATGTGGTCGATTTGGAAGTGGGTGATTGAGAATCGTCAACTCCCAGCTAAGTGGTCAACTCAAGAGGGGAGTTTCGAGAGAAAGTTATTGGAGTTCTGTCAGCGTCGCTGGTGTCCAAGTTGGCTCCGCACACTGTTAGAATCCTATGTGATTAAGCGCGCATTTCCTGAGACTGGGATTGCTGACAATTTAGTGGAAAATGTCAGCAGTAAACCTTCGGTGACTGTGTAGGGAAAAGGGAGTAGGGAGTAGGGAGTAGGGAGTAGGGAGTAGGGAGTAGGGAGTAGGGAGTAGAGATCCCCCCTCCCTTAATAAGATGGGGAGATGATTACTTTAAACCCCTTTGCCTATTGCCTATTGCCTATTGCCTATTGCCTTAATCATTTGTGGCCAATACTATCAGATTCGGTAGAGATTGTATTGATGCAGTATCTACTTTTTTTTGATTAGTAAATCTGGGTTATAAATCTCCTTTAACTGAGCTGTGGCACCATTATGATTAATCCTATGGTGGGCAGTTCCTAGCAACCGGATGGCAAGGTTTGGGATCTGTCTGATGCACTGCCCACCCTACATCTGTGGCACCATTATGATTAATCCTATGGTGGGCAGTGGCTAGCAACCCGATGGCAAGGTTTGGGATCTGTCTGATGCACTGCCCACCCTACAGGAAATTCCCACACTCCCGACTCTCGACTCCCGACTCCCGATTCCCGACCCCCTATCGACCTTTAGCTAAGTCAGCATAAATTATAATTTCTATGCCTAAGATTAGCAATAGGATAAGCTCAATAGCGCAGAGGATATGAACTATCCAGGGGAGATTAGTTCCGGAAAACCAGAAGGTAAATAAGGCGAGTAAACCTGAGCAAACAAAGGTGATTTCGTCAATAATTAATTGCTCTATTTTTCGTCTCTCTCGGCGTCGATCGCTTCTATGAGCGATTTCCCAGCCAAAGATAGACTCAAGGTCGGTATGGCCGGTCTGGGCTTTGATTTTTTCAGTTAGAGTTAAGCGAAGATACTTGCCAATGGCGGAAATCTTTTCATCATTGACTAAGTAAGTCCATCCTAGAATTAGACAAACCCAAGGAATTACTAGAAGGGCATAGGAATTAGTCTTATTGGAGAGGGCGAAGGAGAGAATACCACCAAAGATTCCTAGGGTTATATAAATCATCTGGTCTCGGAAGCCAATACGCTGGGCTTGCTCTTCTTTCAATTTTTCGTATTCGAGCATAAACACTTGGAGTATCTGTTGGTCGTCCATAGCCCTTTCGTTGTTGCTTAAGTTAGTTTGTTAATTTATACTTTAAATTATACTATAATTAGTTAAATGCTAATCATTTAAATTGCCGTTAGAGAATTTTTTAATGTTGGTAAATATGATAATTTAAGAGCACACAGCTAAAAAAAATAGCTACAATAAAGTAAATTAATTCAACTAACAGGTTCAACCTATGTCTTGTGCGGTTATCCTCATAGCAATTCAAGGTGAATACATGGCAGTACGTGCTCATCTCACTGACTTGAAGGAAGAGATGCACCCCAAAGGGAGTATTTATGAGAGGGGTAAATTCTCTAGTCATGGTAAGGAGTGGGAAGTGGGTGTATAGCAAAATCAAGGAAACCTTGCTTTTTATGACCAACCTTCAGGATGCTGACGACTCTCAAAACTTATAAACTAAATTTAAACTAAATTAGTGGAGGTTAAGGAAAGTGCCAAACACTAAAATATTCTCATATCTATCACAAGACTATCTTACTGTCGAACTAGAAGCATCATTACTAAATATCTTTATTAATATTGATGGCATTGCAGGAAGAAGAGGTATTCTTACCAATGCTGGAGTTGATGAATACTTTATTAATAGGCTAAATTTTAATTCCAACATTAATGAATTTATCACTAGTTTAGTCTCTCAGTTTAAAGACTATCGAGTATCCCTTCAAAACCCATATTATCATCCCCTACTCTTGTTTTCACAATATATCCTTCAACAACCTCCACAAAAATATAACTTAACTGAACAAGATCTCAAACTATTTCAAAAAATCCGTACTATTGGCGGAGAACAAATAAAAACTTTAGTCACTAAAATTATTGATGATCCTAATTTTAGTGAAACTAACGATAAAATTGATAACTATTTGGACAAGGTTGAAGAAAAATTAAGATATCAAGGGTGTTTAGATTTTAAGTATGATGTTAAACATGAAGAACAACAATTTAAGCTTGTCAGTAAAATTCCTAATTTTGAAATTCCTTTCGGAGTCTTTAATATGAGAGGGGATGCTTTTTTCATATTCTCTTACTTACCCTCTATTAATAGTAAAATTTTACAACAATATTCTAGTCAATGCTTAGACTATGGAAAAGAAAAAACTACTATATCTAGTTTTGGACAAGTTCTTAATGCAAGAGTTCCTTCTAATGTTTGCTTTGCTATAGCTATTGTTAAGGATTTAGAACCAGAAATTAAGAAGAGTATACGAACAGAAAATCCTTTGGATTTTGAGACAGATACATTATGGTACAGAGTACCTGTTGTTTACTGCTTAAGTGACGAACAACTTTATTTTTATGACCAACCTTCATCATTCTGGGAAAAGTTCAAAGGAGAAATAGTCTGGAAAAGATTGAGACAAGTGGTTGAAACCACTTTAAACCCTTAATTAACATCACATTGAACTCAATAAAGTACGCACATAAGCAGCTGCTGTGACTGCCGCGTACTGTTGCCAAGTATCGGATTTGTGAGAATCACAATAGTCACAAATACCACGAACCACAATATAACCTATTCCATGATTCCAAGTGGCATCCGCAACACCAGAACCTTCCATTTCAATAGCCTTAACCCCAAATTGCTTCCGTAACATATCGCGTTTCTGCGGATTTTTAAGGAGTTTATTCGCAGAACCAATGGCACCTAAGAAAATTTTAGGCTGATCTTGGAGTCTTTTTGAGTCTTGTGGATGTGGAATTACCTGATCTGGTTGCTCAGAAGAATGAAGCAGATCCGTTTCTTGAGGGGGACGTTGCCAGTTTAGCTTTTGTAAGGCTTTTAGAATAACATCTTCCCAAGGTCGTTGCCCTAACATTTCATTAACACGCAAATATTTTGCAGCTTCCACTAACTCTGCACTAGCGGGAACTGGCATAGCACGAATTTCCGTAAACTGTTGGGACTCCTTATCAAAATCGTACTGCACAATCCCCTTCTTGTTAGAAACAATAATATCACCTAAACGTACATGGTCTTCAACTTTGGTAGGATGAGGAACACCTCCAGCAATCCCACACATAATAATTGATTGTACCATAGGATAATGGGACAACATAGTTGTTGCTCCCATGGCTGCTGCATTATTTCCCATATCAGCTAAAGTTACAGCTACTATTTGAGGAGTCCCATTACTATCGGCAACATCCGTTAACCAATATCGTCGCCCCGCCCCTTTTCCTGGTTTCTTTTCCTCTTGCCCTTGGTCAAATACAGCTTGAACAGCTACATATTCTTTTGGTAGTGCCGTAATTATACCAATAACGGGTTCTGAATTTCCAATTTTAGAAATAACTAAATTAGGTTTAATTTGGGTATTTTCCGTTGTAAATAATTGAAGTTTTTGTTTACCAAAAGCCAGTATTTTACATAAAATATCTATGTCTTGATCATCTAAATTATATCTTTCTCCTTGTTCAATCAGATACTCTAAAAAGCTAATGAGAGGATGATAATCTGGTTTTCGACTAGAAACTCTATATTGTTTAAATTTTGCAACTAAAATGGTAATAAATTCACTAATATTTATATTAAAATCAAGATTACCAATAAAATATTGATTAACGCCCCCGTTACTTAGAAGCCCTTTCCTTCCTTGTATAGAATCAATATTTGTAAATATTTTATATAAATATAATTCAAGTTTTACAATATCATCTTGCTCTAATTCAGAGAAGATTTTAGTTTGTGAATTGATCATTGTACTATCCTTAATTTGGTTAATATTTATATTTATATTTTGTATATGATTCAGTGCTGGAATAACATCTGCCCCAATCAAAATCATAATCTGTTCAACAGGGTGTGTTTTGTCATTAAATTTTATAAAAAGATGGTCTGTATATTTAGAAAGTACCTTAATAACTTTAGTTAAATCGTTTTCAGTTAACTTGAGTAATGGTATAACAATATTACCAGATTTTACTAAAGTACCAATATTTTCATTAAAATTTATGTTTTCAGGATTAGTAAAAGCTTTTTCAATTATGGATGGAGGAATTGTTTCTTTTAAAGCATAGGATAAAGCATCTTGTGGAGAAGCTAGTTTAGCTATTTCAGTAACCTGATTATATCGTTCTAAATTTTTTTGTTCTTTTTTTGGAATAACATCAATTTTTTGTTTTAAATTATTAATATAATTTTGATTTATATTATTATTGGATAGATCTCGATCTGTATAATTTAAACCAAAAGCTTCTACTAATTTTTTTTGGGATACGGATAAATTAATAATTTTAGGATCTGCTTTGTGAGGATAAACAATTGTCCTCACAATAGCTTGATAGTTATCTAGTTCATTTTTAAGTTTCTGGATTTCTTCAGGAGTTATTTGTTTCTGGAATAAACCGACTGAAAGGATTGATTCTTTACTTTTATTAACCTTAGCTTCTAATTGATTTCTATGTTCCCGAAGAAGATTGATAAAATTAGAACGCATTTGATTAAATTCATCATCACCTAATGTATATTTTTCAATATATTTTCTGATTGCTTGTAAACATTGACTACGACATTCATCAGCAATTAGTTTATTCTGTTGATCACGACTTTCATGATTTTCTGAAATTGCAGTGATTGTAGTGAGTAATGGATGATCTTTTGGCAAACTATCAATCTTACCATAACTCCCTGGTTCATTCCCTAAGGGAATTGCATCACGAATTGTTAGATTTGGATTATTTTCTATGAGCCATCTTGGACAAGTTTTCTGGATTATATTGATGTAGTTAATTATCCGATCACGAAACTCTTCTGTAGCAATAAGCCACTGCTGATTCTCTGGATCAACAGTATAGTATTTGGCAAGTTCAAGGATTGCTGCTTCAGCACCTTCATTAGGATTTATGGATAAAGGAAACTGGCGAATAAACTGGAAAATATACTTAAATTCATCCCGAATCCGAACATTATGGTAAGATGGATCAAGAATATGTATCCAAGCATTTCGAGTATCTTTAAACTTTTTCCAACTAAGTCCGATATTTGCAGCTTTTTTCCACCAGTCCAAATATTCGTAAACAGGCCATTTTACCTCCTTAGTGAGAATATATCTTTCGTGAATAATAGTTTGATACTTTATAAGTTCCTGACAATATTTTCTATAAAATGTTGGCTGTTCACGAATTATTTTTAATTGATTATATAGTTGTTCAAAATCTAGATTATTTACCAACTTGTTTTCTAAATCTAATAAATTATTTATAATTACTTGATTGCTACAAGGATTATAGTTATAATTATTTTGTTGAAAATTTTTAACATATTTAATAATTTTATTAGGGAGTATTCTAATGTATTCATTAATTCTAATGTATTTATTAATTATTTGGAAAAACTCAACTCTATCATTGTAATTTAGTAATGAAATTTCAGAAATGACATTAGCAATAATCCTTAACTCATTCCAAAGCTTTCGACAGTGATATTCCCATTCATTAATTTTATGCAGAGGAATTTGCGATTTTTTATGTAACCGGTTAATTTCTCTTTCAACTTCTGACCAATAATCAAAAATTACCTGATTCTTCTCATAAAAACTGTCAACCCATTCTCTAACATGGTCGTAAATCTCCCTAGGAGTCATTCCCCTGATTGGCATCACATCAACTGATAGAGAACCAATATCATTAAATGCCACAATACAGGGAACATGACGACCTATGCCTAGTTGTTGGGCAAAACGAAATGCTTCTTTAACTCCTGGCACAGTAGAAAGTTTTTGAATCCTCCAATTTAAATTTCTGAGTGTTCGCTCAGGGGAATGAACAGGATCAAATCCTCTTGGTCGCAATTCATCCCAAGGTTCCATGTCAAGATATTCATCTTGCCAATAAGGATAGCGACGTCTCACCGAAGTAAGCATTCTTCTAAGAATGATTTGAAGCCGACTTTCGCGTCTTCTCATGACCGTTCGTTCTAATTTTCGCTCATCAAGGTTAGAAAAAAAGATAAAACGAATGCGGTCTGCTGTTCGATGGCATAAGTCAACAAAATAACGTTGCAGGAATTCTATGCACACTGGCGAACCATCATTGACAAAAACGAGGCTGAAGCCAAACCTATCTGTAAGACTCCGATGTGGCTCATCTAGCCTCAAAGCATAACGATATACTTCCTGTGCACTCTTAGCCCGAAAACCCATATCTATGAATTAACTTTGCATAATTTTATAATTATAGCAGAGACTCCCCAGGCATTGGTTAGTTCAGTTGTACCGATTGGCATAAAATCCAAATACTGCGATCGCTTCTTCATCCCCCCTTCAGCCCTCTATCAAGGTTAACTCAGTAGGATTGTAATGACTATAAATAAGTAAGCTCTCAAAAAGCGATCGCATTTTTTCTATACCACCTCTAACTAGATCACGATATCACCAAAACCCCAAAAAACTCCTCAGATATCTTGACCCTATTCCCTTTTACCTCCTTCCTACAATTTGTTACAAAAATTTTCAAAATATGCTACAATCAAAGATTATTTGTGCTATTATAAAAGAGTGGTTGGTAAAACATCCGCGTCAAGAGCTAGCCCGGAACCAGTTCAAATCTACGGGCTAGCCTTGGGTCCCCTATGACAGGAGATACTTTTATTATGACGTATTCTGAACGCCTTTATCCATGGGTGATCATGCGGCTATTACCCGAAATGCAGAGAGTCGTTGTTGGTCGATTCCGCAATCGCTCTGATGCCGAGGGTCATTTGAAAGCCCTGAAACGGCTGATGCCGGATGCTAAATTTGTGATTGTTTTTGATGTCGCTAATAATCCGGTGGAGGAGGAATCCTAGGGTTTTACTTTGGTAAGGGATAGCATAGGGAATAGGGAACAGGGAATAGGGAATAGGGAATAAAATCTGTGTACCTCATAAGTAGGGAAAACACTATATTAATCAACTTAACTAGTTTAAAAATCTTGCCTTTTGCCCTTTGGTTTTTACCTATATAGCGGTTTTTAGCCTAATGAGGTACACAGGATTTTTTCCCTACTCCCTACTCCCTACTCCCTACTCCCTACTCCCTACTCCCTACTCCCTACTCCCTACTCCCTACTCCCTACTCCCTACTCCCTACTCCCTACTCCCTACTCCCTACTCTTCCAACGTTATTACAACTTTACCTCTCCCGTGTCCTTGTTCAAGATATCTGATAGCTTCAGGCACCTCACTTAAGCTGTATCTTCTATCGATAACAGCTGCTATTTTGCCGGTTTCAAGAAGCTCTTTGATAAACACCAAATCCTTCTTGTTTGGTTCCATAAACAGGGACACGATTTTATTACTTCCGGTCATGGAAATCCATGGTCCTAGGAACATAAGTTGGAAAAGTTGAGCTGTGGAACCTCCGACGAAGACATAAATTCCGTTGGGAGTTAATATATTCTTGTAATCCAAAATGGAACGATAGGCCGCAGCATCAAGAATTAGGTCATAATGCTGACCATTTTTGGTAAAATCTTCTTTAGTGTAATCAATCACATGGTCTGCACCAATGGAGCGCACCATGTCTAAATTCCTGGTGCTGCACACGCCAGTCACTTCCGCTCCGAAGGATTTGGCAATCTGGACGGCAAAGGTACCTACACCACCAGAGGCACCATTAATTAAAACCTTTTGCCCTGACTGAATCTGCCCTTGGTCCCGAAGACCTTGCAGGGCGGTGAGTGCTGCTGCCGGTACTGCTGCCACTTCCTCGAAGGTGATATTGGCGGGTTTCAACACCAATGCACTTTCCTTAGCACATACATACTCGGCAAAACCCCCGAAACCACCCTCGGATAGGTTCCCGAATACTTCATCACCTGGCTGAAACTGCTTTACGTTTTTGCCAATGGCTTCAACCCGCCCTGCTATGTCTGCTCCCAGTATCTGGTTTTTTGGTTTTAGGAGTCCAAAGCCCATGATGCGGATCAATAAGGGTTCTCCTCTGAGTAAATGCCAATCACCTGCATTGGCGGATGCGCTATGAATTTTTACTAATACTTCATCCTCCTTAGGGATGGGTTTTTCTATTTCTTTGAGCTGAAGAACATCGGGTGATCCGTATTTTGTGTATAGAATTGCTTTCATAGGTATTTTGGTTAATTGTTTTATTATGTATAGCAATTTTTATAGCTATGATAATTGCTATATACTTGATTACTATGAAAAGCTCGATAATTTGACTAATTCCTTCTGAGCAAACTTCCGCAGTTTAGGATCGGAGTCATGGTCTGCTCTATCCTGCAATAAGGATCGGGTTTGAAAATGGTTAGGATAATATTCGAGGATGGCCTTAAGGGCTGCTTGTCGAGGATTGTCATCCCAGCGTTCCTTACGCTCAAAGGGGTCATGGAGAATGCGATCGCATAAAAATTCAAATAACCAAGGCTGATTGGCCGTAGGCCACGCTACGCGATCGTGCCAACCTTGAGCTAACTGTTCAATTGCTGTAACTCGCACATCCGAATCAGTATCAAAGCGAGCCGATTGTTGAAGTAGGGCGAAGGTATCTCGGTGGTCTTGGTAACCTTGAGCTAACTGTTCAATTGCTGTAATTCGTACCCACGAATCAGTATCAGAGCGAACCGATGCTTGAAGTAGAGGTAAAGTATCTCGGTGGTCTTGGTAACCTTGAGCTAACTGTTCAATTGCTGTAATTCGCAACTCCCAATTAGTATCAGAGCGAGCCGATTGTTGAAGTAGAGGTAAAGTATCTCGGTGGTCTTGGTAACATTGAGCTAACTGTTCAATTGCTGTACGTCGCACCCGCGAATCAGGATCAGAGCGAGCCGATTGTTGAAGTAGGGCTAAGGTATCTGGGTGGTCTTGGTAACCTTGAGCTAACTGTTCAATTGCTGTAGCTCGCACCCGCGAATCAGTATTAGAGCGAGCCGATTGTTGAAGTAGGGCTAAGGTATCTGGGTGGTCTTGGTAACCTTGAGCTAACTGTTCAATTGCTGTACGTCGCACTAACACATAAATATCCGAGCAAGCCAATTGTTGAAGTGTGGCGAAGGCATCTGGGTGGTCTTTGTAACCTTGAGCTAATTGTTTAATTGCTGTAACTCGCAAATCTAGATCAGTATCAGAGCGAGCCGATTGTTGAAGTGTGGCGAAGGCATCTGGGTGGTCTTTGTAACATTGAGCTAACTGTTCAATTGCTGTACGCCGCACCCACGAATCAGTATCAGAGCGAGCCAATTCTTGAAGTGTGGCGAAGGCATCTGGGTGGTCTTTGTAACCTTGAGCTAACTGTTTAATTGCTGTAACTCGCAGATCTAGATCAGTATCAGAGCCAGCCAATTCTTGAAGTAGGGGCAAGGTATCTGGGTGGTCTTGCCAATGGGTGGCTACTGCTACTACAGCTTTAATGCGAATATCACGGACTAACTTTGCCTCATTTCCATAAGGGTCATAATCATAATCCCATTGATGGAGCAGTAATCGAGAGGATTGGTTATAGAGTTCAGAACGGTCACGAGGCAATTCTTGATTGCGATTCAGGATTGCCATCATCGTTAGTAATAGGGGATTTTGCGCCAGTTGTCGAATGGGGGAGGATGTGTCTATTGCTTTTTGTAAGCGCTCCCGTTTCCTAACTTTATCGGCTTGATCCGTAAAAGTTAAATCATGCCAGTGCTCGATAAAGGTTTGAATTTGTTCCGACTCCAAGTCTTGGAGCATAACATGACGAAATTCAGCATCCCGTAGCCGTTGGGGTTTATAACCAATTACCCGAGATGTTACAATTACTCTTACCTTGGGATACTTATTCGTAAAGCGATGAATATCCGTAATCACATCTTCTCGTTTCCCTAAATCAAACACTTCATCCAAGCCATCAAACATCACTAAGGCATTACCAGCTTTTAACTGGTCATGAATTTGATGTTGATTGAGATGACAGATAGAGCCACTGCTTTGATGACAGAATTCCAAAAAGTTATTACACTGTCCACTATCGCGATTCCGGATATAGGTGCGTAATTCAATCAGTAAGGGAATTGGTAGAGAAAAGGCAGTAGTTATATCTGTTCTTGCCCACTCCAATGCTAAATATTGTAGCAAGGTAGATTTACCAGAGCCTGGGTCTCCTAAAACTACCAAATACCGATAGCGTTGAGAGTCCTTGATCACATCCAATACGGATTTAATTGGCTGTTGATAATAAAGCTTTTTAGCTTTTTCCAGCTCCTGTTGGTCAATTTCCTGTTCTAGTTGACCAGTCTCTAGCAGTTTTTGATCATAATCCTTAGGAAGTTCATGAATCGCCTCTGGCATCAAGTCATGAACCTCTCGCACATTTTGGGGGATAAATATATTCCAGAGTTTTAGTTGATTATAGGCAGAGCCGTCGGTATCTAAACTATCTAATTTGACATTACCATAGCGTTCTAGGATTGCTTCTTGATATTCCCTTAAGTCAAAGTCTGGGATAATGCCTGCTGTAGCTTCAGTGTTTTTGGCGATCGCTTCAATATTTTCGAAATTGCGGATAGGCCGTAACTTATCCGATTGCTTAATGATAGTTTGTACTTGCTTGAGATATTGTCTACCAATATACTTCCAACGAAATTCTTCCGGTAATGGTAATAACTTCAGCTCAACCCAAGTCTTGGCTAATGTTTCGGTATCTATTTCTTTACAGCCATAGTTAAAGGCACTTCCCAGGATAGCTTTAATGGATTGGTTATTAATATACTGCTTGAGGGGTTTAGTATATTGTTTTACCTCTTGCTTAGATAGGTCAGCAACTTTTAATTCCTTTTCCATTAAAGCCACAAAAGCTTTTAAGGCTTTAAGCAAGAGTTTTTTCTGGGTATCTTGATCCGATAGTCCGGTATAATCTTTGATAGATTCTTTGAAAAAATCCTTAGTGTAGTCTTCTAGAGCGTCTTTGGCCAAGGGACCGATCACTTCTTTGGCAAGATAGCCACCGGCACTAGAAAGTCCCCAAAGTGCTAACCAATCCAGCATGTTATTGGTAGTTGTTGTTTGGTTTATGTATTATTATAGATCCGTAGGGAGTAGGGAGTCGGGAGTCGGGAATCGGGAGTCGGGAATGGGGAATGGGGAATCGGGAGTGACCGATAGCTGTAGAACGGGTATCTTGGTGGAATGGGCATCTTGCCCGTTACAATTTTCCGGCAGGTAGGATGCCCACCCGACTCCTATTAATTCCTTAATTCAGCAACGCCCCCTTTACACTATGTACAAGCTCAAAATTAATAAGATTGGTAATTCCTTAGGGATAACCCTACCTGACGAGATCCTACAACAGCTTAATGTTGGTGTTCGCGTAGCGTGGCCGAAAGGCCAAGGAGATACTGTATTTATCACAGAAACCGCTGATGGTGTTGAAATCACCACAAAAGACCCTGAGTTTGAAACGGTAATGGCAGCTTATCAGAAAGTCAGCAAGAGGTATGAAAATGCGTTGAGGGAGCTGGCTAAGTGAGGGAACCGCTGTGGAGATCGGAAGCTATAGCCAGAGCTATTCATAGTGATCAAATTGCACAACATGGGGGAAGTCCAGGAATTCGGGACGAAAATCTGCTATCGGCTAGTTTAGCCAGACCTAGACATCTATTTGCATATGGTCAACCAACCTTATTTGATTTAGCAGCAGCCTATGGATATGGTTTGGCAAAAAACCATCCGTTTATAGATGGCAATAAAAGGGTCGCTTTCCCAGTGATGGCAACTTTCCTTGAAGTAAATGGATATTCTCTAGATGTCCCATAAATGGATGTTGTGGTAATGATGGAAAGGTTAGCAACAGACCAAGAAAGCCAAAATGCGATTGACGGAACGTCACGC
Organism: Moorena sp. SIO3I6; assembly: GCF_010672095.1. NCBI lineage: Bacteria > Bacillati > Cyanobacteriota > Cyanophyceae > Coleofasciculales > Coleofasciculaceae > Moorena > Moorena sp. SIO3I6. The sequence continues at coordinate 23,716 of NZ_JAAHHU010000100.1, forward strand.
TACGCGATCGCTAAGTGGCTAGAAGCAAATGTCGGTACTTCATTTGATGATCCATACTAACTATGGATCATGTTATGGATCATGCCTAGCACAGGATCGAGCAACATAATCAGGACGTGCGGCTTGTTCTAAGTAAGAGCCTCCTTTACCAGGAGGGGTAAGACTTAGGTAATTCGCGGGGACAACCCCGAAAGATTACAACTATTCATCCGGATGGCGGTGCAAACCCGACCCCTAGAAGAG
>NZ_JAAHHU010001000.1:0-1812 GCF_010672095.1 Moorena sp. SIO3I6
AACAGAAGATCGCCGACTGCTAGCACCTCATCAATCAGAAGAATATCTGGTTCTGTATGAATTGCACTAGCGAAACCTAACCTTGCTGCCATTCCAGAACTATAGGTTTGTACTGGCGAATCAATGGCATCCCCAATTTCTGCAAACTCTAGAACTTGATCAAACCGCTGATCAATTTCTTTTTTCGACAACCCCAAAATCGACATATTAGCATAAATATTTTCCCGCCCTGTCAAAATCGGATTAAACCCTGCTCCCAAAGCAATCAATGGTGCCAAGCGACCTTTAACTTCCACAGAGCCAACATCCGGCTTAATCAAACCACTAATAATCCGCAATAATGTCGATTTACCACTACCATTTTTTCCCACTAAGCCAATTGCTTCTCCTCGTCGCAATTGAATACTGACATCCTTAAGTGCCCAAAACTCCTTTTTCCGCAGCTTATCATCCTTCTGCCGCAATCCTAATAACTCAGTGCCAATATCATGAACCCCATATAATAAAGACCGCTTCAAGTCCCGACAAAACTTTTTAGAAACCCCATTAATCGAGAGAATGACTTCACTATCCTGGGATTTGTTCGCAAGGTCTTGCTCAGTGGTACTAATCATCATTAAGAACTCATCCTCTCAACTACAAAAGGCATGGAGAGACGATAGAAAATCCAAGCTAGTAGCAATCCCACCACAGCAATTCCACTCGCCACCCAAAATCCCAGGGGATCGGAGATCACACCTGTGGTTGCCAACTCTCGTGTTGTCACCAGCAAAGGAGTGACTGGATTGAATTTCACAATAGCGCCAAATACCCCCTCACTAGGAACTGGATAGACAACTGGAGTCAGAAATAACCAAAATCCAGTTGCCAAAGTAAGACCCATATAAAAATCTTTATACAAGGCTCCCATCGGGGCTAATAACAAGCCAATAAATGTTCCAAAAAATACAAGATTAATCAAAGCAACTGGTGCTATAATCACGCTCCAACTTACTGGCATCTTGAACCAGATAAACAAGCCCACAATCAGAATCAGCTTGATACCAAAGTTAAAAAATACTTGACCGAGTTTGCTAAGAATAATCGCTTCACGGGGGAAATTAATTTTAGCCAACATTGCCTTGGCCTGGGTCACGGCTTGGACAGGACCATTCAGTGTTTCCACAAAAGTCTGCCACAGGGTCATGCTAAACATCACATAAGCTGGATAGGGCAACTCCGTGCTACCAACATTAATCACCCCGTTACTCTTAGCCATAGTAAAGCCAACAGCTGTCACAATTGGTGGTATAAAAGCCCAGACAATTCCCAGAAATGACTGGCGGTATTGGGCACTGATATCCCGCACCAGAAGTCGCCAAGCTAGTTCCCTAGAAGCTAGCAAGTCTCGCCCCATCTCTTGAAATAATTGAAGCGGATGCCTCATCTTACTCTCAGGAGTATAAACCACCCTGGGTAATCTCTGATCTGATCCTTTAGTCCGTTTCAAAACTATCTCCTCACTTTTCTAGCAGTTATCAATTGGGTGAGGTACAAATTTTCGGGTTTCAGGGAGTAGGGAGCAGGGAGTAGGGAGCAGGGAGCAGGGAGTAGGGATTAGGCAGCAGGGAGTAGGGAGTAGGGAGCAGAAATACAGGTTATATTTAAAAGTTGAATCTAGGTTAAATCTAGAGTTATCCCTGATAATAATTATCTGTTAACTTATTCAAAAACTATCTGTTAAATCTGGATAGTTTAACCAATTAAGTAAATTCATTGGTTCAGAAAAAAAACTCTAAGTTGTTGTGTATTAAAATTGGATACTATTCAGTT
>NZ_JAAHHU010001001.1:0-1807 GCF_010672095.1 Moorena sp. SIO3I6
AATTCTGGATCCAGATAACTGTTGACGGTCAACGGTTAACGATTAACAATTAACGATCAACAGCTACCTGTAGGGTGGGCAAGGTTTTGCCCACCCTACCCATGGATTCTGTGCGTAAGTCCTGTAACTAAAACAAGCCACTTAACGAGGTGATTCTCAAAGTTTCCATACCAGCGCCCAGTTTTTGGTATTGATCTGCCTGAGTTTGTCCATCCAAAGCACGAGAGATATTGCTTTGGAGCATGTTAGAAATTTCTTGTCGTTGCGCTTCTTCAACAGTAGCGGCTTGCAAGGAGCCGAGTATGGCGGCTTGACGAGCATTCTGAAGAGCGACTTCTTTGATCACATTCTGAGTAACTGTCTCATTTTGAGCTGTTTGAGCTAATTGCTGTACCTGTGAAACAGTATCCTGCATTTGCTTTAGCTCCTGGATTGACTGCTCCTGTCCTTCTTGACTCAGAACACGAGACGCTGATGCTCTAGCAACTTGCCTTTCTACTTCATTAGCAAGTTTGTCTCCTTCATAAATTGGGTAATCGCTTTCTTGGAGACTTTCCTCAATTGACGCTCTGACGTCTTCCACATCGGGGAGACCTAAAACTCCCATGGAATCTTCCAATGCTGATTTCAAATCGTTGTCTATGGTTTCTGGTAAATTGGTAAATTCATCGAAGAAATTTGTAAAGTAAGACTTAACCTTCTGAAATTCCTCAACAAAGGAGTCAACAAAACTATCCACAATTCCACCAGAAGCATAGGCGGGTTTAGGAACTGCTGTAATTAGCGTACTAATAATTAACAACTGTATCCAAGTTTTGGTCACATTTTTCGCCATGATTGAACTCCTAAATTGAATAGTTACGAAAAAAGGCTGAAGGCTGAAAAGTTAAAAATGAAAGCTAAACCATATAGCACTACGCATTGAGATTAGGACATTACTAAACTCCGAAACGTAAGTCTAAGCTTACTTTTTACTTCTGACTTATAACTTCTGACTTGCGCGTAGCGCTATAAAAGCGTATCCCTGATTTACCTAAATTATATACTATTTTTCAGCTTAATTATGAATTCGAACTTTTGCTCTCGGCTCGGGTAACTTTGAATTGACGACTTGGACTTCTGAATTACGCATTTCTGCCATTTTTTTACTAGCATAATGCATAGCCATAATTTTATCCTTGGGATGTAAGCGCATTGCTGTCTGACGAATTGCTGATTCTTCAGGATTATTAGCAACTGCTGTTAACAGTGCTGAACCGGGATAAAATCGACAGTAGGTGTAAATCCCATTGTCATCGAGTAACCATTGAGAATACATTCCTTCTTGTTTAGGGAAAAATCCTTCTGTGGCATTTTTGTTAATAATGTCTGAAGGATATTTTAAAATATTGACAAAGCTATCTACTGCTGTTGGTTGAATTCTCCCTACTAAGCGAGTTGTTATATTCTGAAAAATTTTCGCTGCACTGGGAGACTTGGAAATAGTATCTGGATCTTGAGCCGATAAAATTACCCGAATTCCGGCTTTGGCTCCATTAGCACACAATCTGCCAATTAATTCAGCAATGGAATTATATTGGAACAGAATGGGACTTTCATCGATGAAAAATATACTCACAGGTGAGGCTAAAGAACGTCTTAAGGCTGCTGAGTAAATCCCTAAAGAAAGTAGTGCAGCATCTTCGTCACTACTAATATTCCGTAAGGCAAAGACTAATAACTGAGCATCACTTCTAAAGGTAGAAGGACGACTAATCGCTTTTCCTACTCGGCTATTTATCCAATACCTCAGTCGCAATTTTACTTG
>NZ_JAAHHU010001002.1:0-1807 GCF_010672095.1 Moorena sp. SIO3I6
AAATACATAACGCGCTGCATCGCTTCTGGCGGGTTTCCTGTTAAACTCCTTAACCACAGGCTATACATTGAAGCACGACAAGGAACATCTGTAAAGATGCGATTGGCCGTAGGCCACGCTAAGCGATGCTCCTAGGTCGCCGCTACGCGATTGACCTTTGGTCACGCTACACCAACGCATTTTGTTACATATTTTCTCTCTTAGATACCTGTTTGACCTGCGGTCACGCTTCGCGAATATAATTTAGGGTTTAGGCTCTAGGGTTCAGGGTTCTGTTGTAACTTGGCGATCCTCTCGGTTAGCACGAAAGTTGTCAAGTACCCCTGTTGTCCCTCATACCTAATACCAAATGCCTAATACCTAGAATTTATGGATTATTGCTGTATGACTTTGCCGTCAGTGTCTGGTAGTTGACTCTTGGGGCAATGCTATGGTTGATGGGTGTACCCCACACCTGACAGAAAAGCCAAAACTAGATCTTTACTATATCTTTGCTGATCAACTCCCATCATCATGGCGCAAACCTATGACACGACATCACTATGAACCTGAACTCAAACTGCATTCTGAAAAAGGATTAGACTACACTAAACTGCGAGATGTACTAGCAGCAGGCAAGTGGAAAGAAGCCGACCTAGAGACAGCCAGGGTACTATTGGAAGCAGCAGGTCGAGAAGCTGAAAAATGGCTAGATGTAGAGTCGCTCAAAACATTTCCCTGTGCTGACCTGCTGACCATTGACCAGCTTTGGGTAAGATACAGCCAAGGACACTTTGGGCTTAGTGTTCAGCAGTCCATTTATCAAGAGGCCGGAGGAGACTGCGTTAGGCTAGGTGAACGCATCGGTTGGAGAGTCAGGGGAGAGTGGATAGCCTATAGTAAAATCAAATGGAATCTAGATGCCCAGATGGGACACCTACCCGTCTGTATGGCATTCATCTGGAGTAATCATCGGTCTGTATCCGGTATCGTGTGGTTATCTCGGGTAGGGTGTGAGGCGTGGTATACTTCATTGATGCAAAGACTTTTAGAGTGTAGCATATAAGCGTTACAGCCCAAGGAAAAATTCTTTAAACAAAAATTTTAAACAAAAATCTTTGCTACAAATTATATAAAGATTTTAGGGATTTCAAGGTTAGTTTGATAAATCAAAACTACCAGGTCTATTGTTTGGAGCACGCTTTGTACAAACTAGGAATAATTTGTTAGTCTATGGGTTAATCCCCACGCCCTACTGCTGGTGCTGGAAGTCGATAAATCGTTTCCGTTTACCATAAACAAACATAATTATGTACAGCTATGAGATAGGCTGTATCTGGATAGACAACAATGCAGTATTGAAACTCTGCCCTCTTCCATAGGCGCAGATTCTTCGGAGGAGTTAACTAACAAATGTTAGCCATTGCTCGAAACAACCACATCAACCTAACCTTCCGTAACACCAAAAGGCTTGCAGTCCATCAGGCAGTGCCAATTACCGCTACTCTCTCATGGTGGTGGGGGTTGAGGTTACCTTTAAGTATGTGGTTTGTAAGTATGTGGTTTGTAAGTATGTGGTTTGTAAGTATGTGGTTTGATTCACTAGCCTTAAAGCCTTTGCTGGCAGGGGCTAAAACTAGACTACGTGCCTGTAGCCAATCAATAATTTCGATTGATTGTCTTTTCAGTGGAAGCTCCCACTACTGGGAGTCCCAGCCAACCTTAAAGTTTTTTTTGTATAACTATTATTGTAGTACTTTGACAGCGGTTAAAATCGCCTACTCGCGTTTCCTCAACCACAGAAATGACCATATAAATAATAGTAGTT
>NZ_JAAHHU010001003.1:0-1805 GCF_010672095.1 Moorena sp. SIO3I6
CATTAGCTGTATCCATCGTGGCAGTTCCTTCTGGTTTCAATGCCAAAGCTTTTGCCATTTTTGGGGTAATTGTCACGACGGATGCTCCTGTATCAACCACCATTTCAAAGGTTCGTTTACCATTAAAAGTGACATCAATCACAGGAGTGTTATAGACTCGACGTTTGATCGGGATTGTAATCACTCCTGAACTGTTTTGCTTTGAAATGCCGCAAAGTTTGCCAAGGTCAATCAGATTGCCATTGGCATCCCGCATGAAACAGGGTAAATCGATTTGAGCGTTAGAAACAGCAGGAGTCAGGGTGCTGGTTGTGATTACAAATAATGTTGTTAATAGTTGGATTGGTAAATAGGGTTTCACCTGATTTATCTACTCCAGTATTTTTGATTAGTAGAAACTTTTAGTAAGCAAGTATGAAGGCTGAATAGTTAATTATCGCCTAATCCTAGATTACCCAGGTAAACTCTTATAGCAACACTACTTTTAGATAGAGTTTATAGATAGAGTTTATAGCTAATACCTAATAACTCAACTAGCAGATAGGGAATCGTTGTTGGCTCGTTATCGGGAAAAGTTTCGGGAGTTATACTGAGAGCTTGCACCAGTACAAAAAAAACTTAATAAAGGAAGTCATAACAATCGATTTCAGTATTGAAATTGATGCAGGAAGGGAACAGGGGAGCCAGCGCCAGCTGCACATTGAGCATCGGCCAGCAATCCCTAACCCAGTGGGGATTGCTGGCCGATGCTCAAACAGTTGATCGAACCATGGGCTAACTGCCTGTTCTCACTGTGCGATCGCACTCAAGTGTGGCCACTCCCACCATTCCTTGAGTTACTGATCAACCGGTTCCATGGGATTAACCTACCGGCACTCAGATCGATCAAACTGCCGGATTAGATGCTGAGTATCATCATCAGCTCAGCTCCAATTCACTGGGAGCCACTATCGCTTTTTCAGAACTATCTTCGACCACATTAGTGGATTCAGACTCCCCGGTCTCTACTGCCGGTTGTTCAGAACTATCTTCGACCACATTAGTGGATTCAGACTCCCCGGTCTCTACTGCCGGTTGTTCCGATATCTCATCAACAACAGTAGTGGACTCAGACTCCTCGGTTTCTACCGCCGGTTGTTCAGAACTATCTTCGACCACAGTAGTAGACTCAGACTCCCCGGTCTCTACTGCCGGTTGTTCATAACTATCTTCGACCACATTAGTGGATTCAGACTCCCCGGTCTCTACTGCGGGTTCTTCCAAGATCTCCTCAACCACAGTAGTGGACTCAGATTCCCTCGGAGCTACCACAGGTTCCTCTGATGTAATGTCCAGTTCTTCTAGCGGTTCAGGTGAGGGGCTAGGGGTGACAGGAGAACGTCCGAAGAAACTGCCAAAGCGACTCCAAATGTTTAATTTTGGCTTTTCTGAGGGTTCAGCTAGAGGGCTTACTGATTGAGCTGCAGTAGTTGCTTCCTCAACTGGTGCTGGGGTTTCACTAGCAGGAACCAGCTCTTCTGTTTCCAAAGTTGTTTCCAGCTCAGGTAGGTTGGGCTCAACCTCAGGAGTTGCTTCCTCCAGAATTATTGGCAGTTCACTGGGTGTTACAGATTCCTCTAGTTCTGGTATTTGCTCTGTTTCCGTAGGGGCTAATTCTCCTGGTGATGTAGTGTCTTCTTCTGTAGTTTCTTGTTCTAGGGAAGTCGGTTCAGAGGTGAGAGGTTCTTCAACTATAGGAACAACCGAGGGTATTGGTGTTGGCTCTGGTGTTGGCTCTACTGTAGGCGAAGTAGTCAGTGATGGAC
>NZ_JAAHHU010001004.1:0-1803 GCF_010672095.1 Moorena sp. SIO3I6
TAGAGCAATTTGCCAAACTTTCCGGTGTGACTCAGTATAAAGTCACCCAGTATGGCGAGCAATTTATTTCAGAAATTCGGGCATTTTGTCAAGAGCAAAAACTACCAGAACCCCTGCCCTCCAGTACTTATATGAAAACCCTGCAATTCTATCAACAAGGGTTAAGTGTAGAGGAAATTGCTCAACAACGAGGGTATACTACCAGGACTATAATAGAGCATTTGAGCCAATTAATTGAAATGAATCAGCCAGTGGATCTAAAGCAACTGGTACCATTGGAACGCCATGAGCCAATTATCAAAGCAATTGAAAAAGTGGGTGATCAGTATCTGAAACAATTACGGGAATATTTAGGAGAACGTTACTCCTATGACGACATTAAACTAGTCCGTGCTTGGTGGCGACGGCAGGATAATTGATATATTTATTGCTATCCGCAGCACTATAGATGATTATGAAATGATCCCACAATGCCATCCTGTGCTTTGGGTATACCCTTACATGTTACTGCTGGATCAGATCCTCAATTTTGAAGTCTAAGATATCACACAAGGCTTTGGTCTGTTCTGGATAGAGCTTAGGCTTGTGCCGATCAGCCTCCCAGTTAATCACTGTAGATTCTACCACATCACAGGCTCTGGCAACTTGTATGCGGGTTAAACCTAGACTTTCACGGCGTTCTCGTAGTTTTTTTCCTAGGGACATTACCTTCTCCGGTTGTCTTGTAACAGTGGTTTACCTAAATGTATTTGACTATTTATAGTTTATATTATACAATATACTTTTGTGCAACACGCCAACTAAATTAATCCCAATGGTTTAAATTAGGATCATCAATGTAGGTGGGAAGTGTGGGAAGTGTGGGAAGTGTGGGAAGTGTGGGAAGTGTGGGAAGATGGGGAGATAGGGAGATAGGGAGATAGGGAGATAGGGAGATAGGGAGATAGGGAGATGATATTATTGTTTAGTGGCTTAAGAATTGGGATTACCAAAAAATCAAAATCCCCGCTCTTACCAAAAAATCTGGGTCATTCCAAAAAATCTGGGTCATTAGCCCCGTCCTTCCAGGATGGCTTTGTGTTAATATAAAGACATAACCAAAAAAATAGTATCCTAGATGAACATGATCACAGAATAAGTAGACAGTGTAAAAAACCTGTTTTGAGATAAGCAGGTTGCACAATCAAGTCTAACGATTTGGAAGTCTATGAAAGTCTAAGATCCCTAAAAAAAATGTTTATCTTAATTTGTTAATTAGTTTAGGTACGGTGGGGCACACCGAAACCTGGGTCATAGACCAAGTACGCTTGTGAAGAGGAGACCTCTATTTTTTCTGGCTCCGGCCTGGTTAAACAAGTCACCTCGTAGAAGCAAGAATCCCCGTCCTTCCAGGGCGGGGAGTGTCAATCAAGTGGATGTATCAACCAGGGAAAAGGAGCGATAGTTGCATCAATACTATCACTGAACAGCGTATCGCTTTGGAAGAACTGCTAGAAGATAGTCCTAGTTTGCGGTGCGACCCAAGGGCGATTTACTCGCCCATTGGAAAGCGCACCGTAGCGTTTTTGCCAGAGGTCTTTGAGCAATGTTATCAAAAAGCTCGAATTAAGGCAGCTCAGGAAACTGGGATTAAGTTGAGTACTTTTCCTTCTCAGTGTTCTTTTGCTCAGGAGGAGGTTTTGGAGGCTGGTTTTTTTCCAGAAGTGTTGAATCGGGAATCGGGAATCGGGAATCGGGAATCGGGAATCGGGAATCGGGAATAGGCAATAGACAATAGGTAATAGGGAATAGGAAGCAGCGATG
>NZ_JAAHHU010001005.1:0-1803 GCF_010672095.1 Moorena sp. SIO3I6
TAGGTAAAGAGGATTGTTTCGTTCTCAATAGTCAAGTCAACCCGAAAATAACCATCAATCCTGGAGAGATTCAGTTATGGCGCATCGCTAATATAGGGGCTGATTCGTACATGAATATTGCCCTAGAAACTCTAGATCCACCCAGTGAGGATAATCCAATTATTGGACGAGCTAGTTTTAGTAATGGTGAGATTACGGGTACTGATGGTGCAGATGGTTCAATAATTGGTAAGATAACAAGCATTACCTTTAATCTAAGTGATGGATCAAATGGAAGTACCACATCTGAAACTCAAGTAGAAAGGAAAGACGGTGAAACAGCCATTACAAAAAATATTGTTATAAAACAAGGAGCAACTGTAAGTGATTATAAGAAAATAAAAGATCAGGGAAAAGGCGAGGTATCGTTTAAAATAGATGGTACGATACAAGGTCAAATTGATGATGAGGATCCAACAACGGGTAAGATAACAGCCACTGTAACAGGTTATATAGGATCAATGCCTGCATTTACCCAACCCAATGGCAAGAAAAATTTTTACATCTTGGCCCGTGATGGTGATGTTGTTGAACATCCAGTAGCAACTAACTCAGTTCTATTACCACCTGCTGCCCGAGTAGAGCTTCTTGTAGTGGGAGGTGTTGAAGGTACATATAATCTAGTTTCCGACCTTTTCAGCAACTTGACCAAAGACGATCAAGCTTTTGCTAACGGAGGAAAAAGCTACTTGCTAGCAACTGTTGAGGTACAAGGTGATTCCCAAAGTTACACATATAAACCAAAATTTCGTCCTGATGTATCATGTAATCTTGCTTTAGACGGAGGACAGGATGCAGGTTGTACAGAAGATGGGCAAAATATCAACTTAGATTACTTCATCACACATCAGAAACCATATAAAATAGACAAGATACTGCCAAGACCTGGTATAGTAGCTCGTTTGCCTTACTGCAACAAGCGATCTATACCTATAGTAGCTCAGCTAAAAAAAGATCAAAAGGAGAAATTACTAAAAATAGTAAGTTGGAATAAGAATTTGTTACAATTGCTGCTGAACCGAAATTGCATAACTCAATCGTCTAAGTATAATGATCCACGTACCAAGAAACGTTACTTTTATTTCAGCTCAGGCGATGGTAAGAATTTTCTAAAAGGATTTGAGAAACCAGAAGAAGCATATGATAAAGGCATCCAAAGTAATGGAATTAATAAAGACGAAATCAAACAAGTATTTGATGGAAACCGGATCGATAAAATTTCCCAGGTGGGAGATATAGAAGAATGGAATTTGGTCAATGCAGATAATATTGCCCACGTTTTCCACATACACCAGCTTGATTTCGTAGTTACTGAGGTGACACTCCCTGAAGATCCATGCTCAGGATTGAACCGAACAACTGACACCTGCATCTACAATAACTACAAAATAGATCCAGTAGATAATGATAATTTTTGTGAAACCTCTAGCTATGCTGCTAATAAGTATATGGAGACTGGATACCACTGTCGTCTAAAACCCCAGGGGTATCGGGATGTATTTAACTTACCTGGAAACAGCATAACTACAGTCCGTATTCCCTTCGTAAATCCATTCATTACTGGTGTATTTGTTTATCACTGCCATATACTAGTACATGAAGATAAAGGCATGATGAATAATGTCAAAGTGATAAATCCAAAAGGATTTAACGAATTCAAAATGAGGCTACTGAAAGAAATTATGGAATCAATGCCTCAGAGTTAGATTGAAGCAACGGTAAAATAAGGGCAAAAATTGAATTTATGGAGTGGTCTATTATACA
>NZ_JAAHHU010001006.1:0-1802 GCF_010672095.1 Moorena sp. SIO3I6
TAGCCTCAGAAATGGGTTACACCATACTGTAATTCTTGATGTCTCAGGACAGAAATGGTTGATTCTGTCTAAGCCCAATTCCGAATATATCGGGAGTCGAAGAACTTGGTATCCCTGGACTGTTTCCTTGGGGGGACTATTACTTACCATATTGCTGGCTATCTATATTAGCGATCGCATTTCAGCAGTAGCAGCACTGGTGGAGAGTGAAAGACAGCTAGAACAGCGAGTTGAGCAACGGACAGTGGAACTCCAGAAAGCTAAAGAAGCAGCAGTTCGGGCAGCAGTGGAAAGTGAAGCTGCTAACCGTGCTAAAAGTATATTTCTTGCCAACATCAGCCACGAAGTCCGTACTCCCCTCAACGGTATTTTGGGTTACGCTCAAATCCTGAAAAAATCAACTAGTCTAACTGCTAACGACAAGAAAGGTATTGATATTATCGAGCAGTGCGGCTCTAATCTGCTGAGCCTGATCAATGAGATTTTAGACCTCTGTACAATTGAAGCTGATCAATTAGAACTCCACCCCGAAACGGTTGATTTTGGTACCTTCTTGAAGGACATCGTGGCAATTTGTCAGTTGAAAGCAGAACAAAAGGGTATTTCCTATAGTTACCAAGCGACTTCTCGACTACCTAGAGCAATTACTGTTGACGAAAAACGCTTGCTACAAGTGCTGATTAACTTACTCGACAATGGCATTAAATTTACTGAAACAGGGGGAGTAGCCTTTAAGGTTAGTGTCCTTGAATCAAGGAAAAATGCTAAAGATGAAATAACAAATAAACTCCAACAGATTACCACTATTCGCTTTGAATTAAAAGACACCGGTATTGGCATGAATAGCGAGCAATTATCTAAACTATTTTTGCCCTTTGAAAAGCTAGAAAATACCTCTGGTTATGTGGAAGGTACTGGACTGGGTTTAGCAATTACCCAGAAACTTGTCAAGAGGATGGAAGGTGACATTAATGTCGAGAGTAAACCAGGCAAAGGTAGTAGTTTTACTATAGATTTAGACGTACCAACTTATCCAGAATACCATGAAATAAATTTTCAAAAAAATCAGCCAAAAGTTTTTGAATGTCAAGAACACAAAAATCATAATCATAAAAACATATCACTTCAAACAACACAAATTGTTAGTCCTCCAAAAGAAAAACTAGTCTACCTCTACGATCTGGCTATGTCAGGCTTAATCAATGACCTTTTAGAGGAAGTCGATGAGCTAGAAAAAAATGATGATATATTTATACCCTTTTCCCAAGCTATCCGTCAATTATCCGAAAAATTTCAAATCCAAAAAATTCGATAATTCATCAAACAATCCCTGTAAAGTAATTAGATAAACCTGGTGACTAACACTATAAATTCCAAACTAAATAAGCAAGGGTAATTGATAGGATACTGAAACTGTTACTTGGGTGGGACTGGCTGGGAATTCTATAATATAACTATTGTATTTACCACTTTATTTACAATTGTATCTACAACCCCGGTATGTACAACCCCACAATTATTAAATAATTCGCAATAGTTTTTATTTACTGATAAAAGACAATGGCTGCATCTCCCTTGAGGAGGATATGGAGAAGTAATATGACTAAATTAAAAACAGACTCAACCACCGCATCTTCATTGTTAAAGACGGTTTCAAGCAACTCATGCCATCCCTTAACAGGTTCCCTTACCTGGTTCAGAAAGCAGCTAAATCGCCTTAGTATCAGTCAAAAGATTGCCTATGGGTATGGTATTGCCCTTGGGATTGCTGTCCTGGGAACAACCGTTGGACTCCTGATTGG
>NZ_JAAHHU010001007.1:0-1801 GCF_010672095.1 Moorena sp. SIO3I6
TTGGCTCTTCCGTACTTGTTATGCTAAATTAACACTTTGGCAAAGGGAGCAGGGAGCAGGGAGCAGGGAGCAGTGGAAAGAGACAGTATTTAGAAAATTTTGTTAATTAAATAGCATCAAAACCCTTGTATAGTAAGCTTTATGAGTTTTTTAACTTGAAATGAGCGCATAGCAGGTACTGAAGAACCTAATTTTTAAAACCTGGCGGTGATTATAAATCACGGCAATAGTATCAGTCTATCCAACACACTATAGCTGATAAAATAGAGCCTAACCCCTTAAATTATTAAGTATTCGCAAAGCTCCAATGATAACTAACTTACCGTATAATTTAGTTCGGGATCCATAAATTTATACGTCAATCTTGCTGCCATCTTTACACTGACCAGGAAAGGTAAAGTAGAGATTTTTACCCTGACCCTGAAGACAATGAGTTATTCGCTCATCCACAAATTTACGCTTGTCTTCTGCCACCACTTGTAGTAAAGATTGCCGAGAAATCAGTTCACCAAAGGAATAGCCAAAAATTTCTGCCATTTTGGGATTAACATAGAGAAAATTCCCTTTACTATAAATTATGTAAATTCCCAGGGAAGAAAAATTATCTGAACTATCAGTGAGCTGATTGGGTGGGGATAAAACTTGATAGTTCTGAGGAGACTGTTGTCCTAGCTGTTGTTGTTGACTGTGGAGTTGAGCATTCTCTACGATCAAAGCCATGGACTCAGCAGTCATTTCCATTAAACGGGCAGATTTAGCACCAAAGTGTCCCGGCTGGGAATGCATTAGGGTGATAATGCCTAATAACCTCTTGCCCCTGAGAATAGGTACAGCTAATACTGAGCGTACTTGATAGGGCTGATCAGGTAAGGTAAGCCAGCGCTGATCATCCATAGTGTCCGTGATCACCCCAACTTGGCGATGGCGGCTAACCCAACCAGCTAAACCTTGGTCTAGAACCTGACCAATGATCTGCTTTTTATATCGTGGTAGGGTTGCACCGCGAGCTAGAATACTCTCAGTGACAACACCATCAGCATTGAGTAAAAACAGGCTACTATCCTCTGCCTTAGTGAGCCGACCAGCAACGTGGAGTATATCTTGTAACAAAGCTCTCAGCATCAGGGAGCCAGAGGCGGTTTGCATCATGGTGGCATAGGTTTTAAATAGCTGATGTTGAGCACTGAAGACGATTCGTGTAGCTTTAAGTTGATCAACTTGTCGGCGCAGTGCTTTCACTTCCTGAATCAGCTGTTGTTTAGATTTATTCAGATCACTCATATTTACCTCCATCAATCAGCCTGCGCCAATCCCACATTAGTCTACAGGCTTATAGCAAGTTGCGTTTCTGATGTTTAATTTACCTATGGGGTCAGGAGGACTTGGGGGAAATTTCCGCTCTTCCCAATTCCTTTTTGTTTATTCTTTGACTGCAACTTGGTATCAGGTAATTGGTATCGGATAATAGGTATTTTCTCATCAACGGTTAGGTAAAAATAGTAACTGTAACTCGTCTTGCCCTATTTAACCTTGAGTTATCCTCGATCTTCCCAATCTAAACCAGCTGCTGGTAATCAGACATCCTATGGCACCAACAACCAGCAGAAAAGTCTCTTCAACCGCACTCGTGCCAGTTTACAGCAAACCTTGTCCTGGTACAGCAATTTTCATCGTTCCCAGGGGAATCCTGCTGATGTGGAAATGCAAGCCTTGCTGCAAACTGAATTAGAGGTTTTGCAGTCTAGCTTAGACAAACTTGACCAAGGATTGATTCGCATTGCCGCTTTTGGTTTGGTTAGTC
>NZ_JAAHHU010001008.1:0-1798 GCF_010672095.1 Moorena sp. SIO3I6
TACGTTTTGTCATATTAGTATACAGTTAATTAAAAATCCTCTAATAAAGAACCCAAGCGACTTAGTAACGGATCATCAGATTGATCAGCGTCTTTTTCCCATCCTACTTGAGCCGTAGCATCTGACTCTCTAGTCGCTTTTGCTGTGGATCCCTGTTCTGTGGCGCGAGGCACATCCGTCGTACTAAAATTGGACAGCACTGTTTCTACACCAGCAACTTGCTGTTTTAAGTGTTCGAGTTGTTGATGAGAACGGTCATCGACTTGCTTGACCTGTTCGATTAATGCCATCAATTGATCATCAAGTTGTTCAGAGGATTCTTCAGTAGATAGAACTTGCTCTAATTTCCCAAGCTGCTGTTGTAACTGGGTCAATTGTTGAGTTGTATTAGAGTCTATTTCCTCAATTCGTTGAGTCAGATCAGTTAGCTGACTATTCAGTTGGCTAGGACTCTGAACGGATAACGTCTGTACCACTTCAGTTAATTGCTGCTGCAGTTGGGTTAGCTTGTCTTCAAGATTTCCAACACTTGCTGTTTCCTCGGTTGTTCCCTCGGTTGTTTCCTGGGAGGATGCTTTTTCCTGAGAGGATTCTGGTTTTAACAGAAACTCTTGGATAGCTTGCTTGCAAAACATGCTAAAGCTAGGATACTGACCCTTAGCTAGTTCTTTCTCCACTGCCTTTAGTAGGGCTTGATCCTCCCGGTTAGTGGTAAATGCTACTGTTTTATTTACTTTTTTTGCGATCGCTGCCATGGGAATTATTCCTATAATCCTACTGGATAATTACAATAAAATTTATCGAGATGCTGATTGCTTCTGCACCTCTCCATAAATGTATTGTCCCAAAGCATTCGCTTTTCGAGAGGGTTGAGCTAAGTAACCCTTGAGTCTAGCTTCCTTAAAGATAAGTTGAAGATCATTCCAGAAGAATTGTCCACCACCACCGGTCACGACTACGTCTGTGGTGCGTTCTGGTAGCCAAGCGAGCAAGCGATCAGATAGTTCACGGGCAAAACTTTTGCGCAAACTCGGTATAATTTCGTCGAGGTCTGTGGGCTGAGCAGCACCCTTAGGACGATAAAAGCGCTCTCCCTCTGGACGATTAACCGCTTTGATTAATAGTAACGATTGACTGTCAGCTCCCTGAATTTGGGTAGCTAATTGATCATAAAACTCATTCATGGCAAATGCTTCACTCTGAGATGCTCCTCTAGCAAATCGGAACGAATCTGCCATGATAAAGTCAGTGGTTTGGTGGCCAATATCCACAACGGCGACGGAACGGTCATGTAATCCGCCATCGGATGGATCGTTTTCCTGAACTTCAACCCAGATCAAGCTACCATAGCCCTCTGGTATTACCCAAACTTTCTTAATCGTAATCGAGACTTGTTCCCCTCTGTAGTACATGACATGAGGAGAAGCCAGGATACCAATTAATTCCTCTTTTTCACGCTCAAACTGCTCTTGGGAATGGTAGGGCAATCCCATGATAATTGCCAAGTCACCTTGAAGCTCGAAATGTCCTACGCAGGCAAAAACTTTTATCAAGGCATCTTCTACTTTCGATTGACCAACACCCAAGTTAGCTCCGAAGTCAGCAGCTAGTTGTCCAATGGCGTATCCTTTGCCTTGATACTCCAGCCAAATATCTAATAGAGGGTCACCCAGTCGAGCTTCAAACCCACCCCGACGCACTTGCTCAACGGTGAGATGGGCAACATTGGCAGGAATTAGCACTACACCATCGGGGTAACGGCTGATACAAGCTTTAGTAGAGGTACGACCTAAGTCAA
>NZ_JAAHHU010001009.1:0-1798 GCF_010672095.1 Moorena sp. SIO3I6
TATTCAGGCTCGTGCTTTTACTACAGGTAAAGATATTTTCTTTCGACAGGGGGAATATAACCCTGGAAGTCAGGAGGGGAAGAAGTTAATTGCCCATGAGTTAACCCATGTGGTGCAGCAAACTGGGGGGCAAATCCAGTGTAAGTCTCCGAGTGATAGTGTGTCGAGTTCTCCAACATTCCAGGTACACTTAGAGCAGAATGAAACTCTACAGCGGGCACCAAACAGGAAAAAATACCTGGAACTCAAAAAGCACTTTGAGCATATTTATCTAAAACTCAGATCTTGCACCTGATCAGACAAAAATCAAAACTAAGCTCATGTAACCAAGGCATAAGTGTATCTAAATGATGGAAAATAGAGAGAAGCAAAATATGCGGTAAAAGTAAAATAAGTGCTTGTTGTGCACAATAAAACCCATCTAAATTATCCGATTTACCTAAGTGTAAATAAACCCAATAAGCCAACAAATAAGAAACTAAACACAGAATCAACCAACGGTAGACTCCAAGTCTTGTCTTTTGTCCAAAGCGGTGTAGGCTAAAACGAGGTTTAGCTGTCTTAAAGAAACCCTCAATCTGCCATCTACGTTTTCCCCATCGAGCAATAGTTTTACCCTTCATTGGTTTAGTTGATATCACAAAACGTTGAATCATTTTGCCATCTCGTTTTAACCATATCCATGACAAAAAAACAGGTAATTTTAAACCATTCAAATAAACTTGTTGACCACGCTTTTTAATGTCTGAGACCTTACGACCATCAGTTAAAGTTCGATTTTTACTAATCCCAACAATAGCATGGCCGGATTTTTGACGGATATTATCAATCAATTTAATTGTACCAAAAGCCGTATCACCAAGTACATAAACTTGAAAATTTTGAGTAATTTTTTTAGGTAAATTATTTAATAACTTCTGTGCTAATTGGGATGGGGAGGGAGTACCCTTACCCCTATAAATCCTGAAACTCCAAGGAATACGCCAATTTCCCAGGACTAAATACATCACTACAATGTGTAAACCTTTCTTATGATTATAGACTCGCACTAAGTTTCCTAGATGGGTAAAATTACCTACCTTTTCTAGGGTAGTTAAATCTAGGATTACTTGTAGAGTTGGTTTTCTTCCTCTTTTTCTTTGATCAAGAATAAATTTGATTATTAAAGAACGAACGGTACGAATTAAAGAACGGGTTGACCATTGATAATTATTTAAAAAACGACTAATAGCACTTGCCGATTTGGTTTGACAATGATCCGGAACAGAATTACCTTGCCCACAAAGGATTAATCCAAAAATGGATTCTAAGGTTTCTTGTTGATAACTAGTGGGCATTAATTGTTTTAAGTTTGAGATGAATTTTTCTACTTCTGGTAAAATCTTATTCAGGGTCTTTATCCTCCATTAATCTTAGAAAAGAGTTTACCACAATTCTCATGTAATCAAAAAAAATATCAAGTCTAATTGAAGCCATAACTAAACTATTGATTATTTCTATTTTTCCGTATAATCTGGGTCATTGAGTGTCATTAAATTATGGGATACAGAGGCTTTTTCAAGGTATTTGATTAGTTGTCTCTAACTCAGGGATAGAACTGCCTCTAATCCCCTAATAACAATAACTTCAGCCGTTCCTTCTCACAGCCACTTTTTTTGGTGCAAGATCTGAGGTAAACGCATCTAAATTTGTATTAAAATTTACAGTGAAAAAATAAACAATAGTATCAAAAATCTAGAATTACCCTGTTGATTCTCAATAAGCGCAACTTATTCTCAATTATTGGCCGTGTTATCCT
>NZ_JAAHHU010000101.1:0-12342 GCF_010672095.1 Moorena sp. SIO3I6
CGTGACATCAATGGCGCTCGTGGGATATTCCTGAGAGCTTTGGTAGATACACCCTGGCTGAAAAATCAGCTTGCATTGGCGGGCTAAAGTATACTTTGGTAGATTTTGGTAGCTAAAAAGTATCGGTTATAATATCCCTGTGAAGACAAAACATTGATTAACCCTAACAGGTTGATTAACCTTGAGGAATTTACTTAGAATTGCAGAGGGAATGGTTTGTAGATTGTTATCGTTAATCACCCACAATATCCAGTTTGTTGTTTTTTGTTGGTGGTTAGTAGAGGCGAACAGTTGTTGGCCCCTACAGTAGTTAGTAGAGATCAACACACTCTCACTAACTACTAACCACTAACTTGTTTCCCAGATTTGATGTAACCTCTACATAGACATACTCCAGCCGCACTGGCTGACGAGCAATGGAATCGAGGGGAATCCCATCAAAACAAGCAATAATATCCTTCAGGTCTAAAGACTCTGGTAGCCAAAAGGCTAAATCATTTCCATAGCGGCGATGAGTAAAGCCTAATTCCTGGGCACGAGCGATCGCTTGTTCTTCTTGAGGGGTGTCTACTACCACAATTTCTTGAGCCGGAATCTTTTGCCGTAACTCAAGCAAACTCCCCTCTGCTACAATCTGTCCCTGTTTAAGAATGCCAATTCTCTGGCAAAGACGTTCTGCTTCATCAAGGGAATGAGTGGTTAGCAAAATAGTAATTCCCTGGCCCTGAAGACGTCGAATCAAGTCCCAAATTTCATATCGCGCTTCAATATCTAAGCCTGTCGTAGGCTCATCTAAGATCAGTAATTTGGGCTGATGCACTAGAGCCACAGCAATATTCATCCGTCGCTGCATCCCACCACTGAGGGTTTCCACCGGACTTTTTGCCCGCTCTAATAAATTTACCGCAGCAAGGGCAGCGTAAACTTGTTTAGAGCACTGCTGACCATCTAACCCATACAGACGAGCAAAAAAATACAAGTTTTCTTGACAACTAAGGGTTTGATACAGTAAATTCTCTTGGGGGGCAACCCCAATCAGCTTTTTCGTTGCCTCGGACACTGGTTGGTTATTGATTGCGATCGCACCACTATCCGCTCGTAGTAAGTTACAGATGATATTGATAGTAGTTGTCTTACCCGCACCATTGGGTCCGAGTAAACCATATATTTCTCCTGCTGGAATATTTAGGCTTAAATCCCGCAGAACGTTTCGATTACCGTAAGACTTACTTAATTTATGGATATTTAGCACTAGTTAAACCTTGAGCAATACTAAGGCAATTTAATCAGACTTTTTTTACGATAATCGGATGATTTTATAGGAGTACTAGCTAATAGATAACTGACCCGACTATACTTAAGTTTATTTGTTTGTGCAAGCCTCCTCATTTTTCAATGGTTTAAACTAGGTTACCCTGCACAAAAATTCCGTGGGTAATCACAATCTTCTCTCTACCCGAACCATCCCCTGGTATGACAACCATGCGACTATCACCATCACTGAGGCAAAGCCAAACAAAAACCAGAAATGAGACTCTATTTCCACCAAACCCTTCCCATCAGCCCATACTCCCAGCAAGGCTTCGTTCATATGATAAATTGGGTTAAACTTAGCGATTTCCAGTAACTGTTCCGGAAACAAAGCAGTTGGTAAAAACGCACCCCCCAAAATTAATAGAGGTACACCGAAGGTTCCCACTAAGGCATTAACGTCCTCAGTCCGCCGCGCTAATTGAGTTCCCAGAAAAAATCCCACTCCCACATAAGCAATAATACTCAGGAAAATAATCAATACCCCTAGCAACACGGAACCTTGAAACCTTGCCCCCAAAAATGCTGCTATGGTATAAACCACTAAGCCTTGACCTGTACCAATGCAGCTGTGAGCCAAAAAAATTCCTAAGAAATAGGATATGCCGCCTAATGGAGAGATAAATAAACGCTTGAGCATGTGCTGTTCTCGTTCTGAGACTACTGTTGCCACGCTACCCCCCAAGCAGCTAAAAAACAAAGCAGCACCCACAAGAGTAGTTGGGGCAGCCCGTTGAAATGCTTCTGCGGTTGATAGCTCAGCCTGTTCTGCCATAATCAAACCGTTGAGAAATAGCACAGTAATTGGAAAAATACTCCAAAATAATAGGCTACGCTGCCTTCGCCATAGTTCAATCAAGATTCGCTGTGCTACAGCACAGGTTTCCCGCCAATATTTCATAATTACAGCACTTTTCAATTGGGTTAGGTACAGATTCCTGGGTTTTAGGGAACAGGGAACAGGGAACAGGGAACAGGGAACAGGGAACAGGGAATAGGCATGCTAGCAATAGGCAATAGGTAAGATGAAAAAAATCTTGTGTACCTCATTAGGTTAGTAAACGTTTTCAACTTTCAACTTTCAACTTTTAACTTTTAACTTGAACGCCAGAAGGAAGATTTTTGTGTTTATATTGCCTATCGTCTATTGATAACAAACAAGGTATCCAGGTCTCTAAGATAATAAAGGGCAAAACAAGCTGCTAACATTTGCCAAGCGGCAAAAAATAGCAAATTAGGATCAGTAAATGGGCTTAGATATTGCTGATAGGATGAGATAGTTTATCTCCCATGAAATACTAATACGCTACCATAAGTCCATCGTTTTTTCCACTAAGAGTAAAAATCCTAGGATGATTACTAGCTGGATAGCGCCAATAAGAATAAAAATGCTGTTACCGAGTCCACTAATAAAGTAAAAGTTTTCATAGACCGCAGCTGCATGTTCAGGACGCACGAATTTATCGATTGTCCACATCAGCATTACTATAAAAACACTGAGGCGCAGTAGAAACAAAACTAGGGGAATTCGATTAGATGCTCTCATGGTAGTTTCAGAAATAATAGATCGCAAGTAATAGATCGGATAACAGAATGATAGATCAGATTATATAACACTACGCATTTAGATTAGGACATTCCTAAACTCCGAAATCTAGTCATAGCTTACTTCTGACTTCTGACTTCTAACTTCTGACGCTAAGCGTAGCGCTATATCTGGTAGCGTCGTTATTTTATACCTAGGCATAATGAACCATCATGGTAAGCATTAAGGTATCAGCCGTTAGCCGTACCCACTATGAATCCATGACTTTCTTGACAAAGTATAGTTCCTAGTTGTTTTTGAAAAATTACTGTTGACTGGGATTAAACAGTATCAGCTAGTAGCAGGGAAACTGCCACCGATGAAGTGGACATCACTGAAGGTTTCGATCCATAAACGAGCTCCACAATCGAGTGGATTATCTGGCTGATAGACAATCCGACACGGACCAATGATTTCGATCTGATTGCCGTATAGATTGTTGCCGCTTCGTTTTACTGAAATCACTGGCAGCCGGTCTTCAGGGCTTTTGTGGTTATTGGAGCCAATGCGATTGCGGTTGACATTAATCTTAGCCAAAGCAGGAGGACGAGTAGTACGCCATTTGCCTTTTGGTCCACGGGTACCTTTCGTGATTTGTGGCAAATCGTTGAACAGAGGAATAATCCAGAATTTCCCACTTTTATAGGCACCCCGAACCCGACCCTTCTCTAGGAGTTGGCGCAATCGCCGAGAAGAAATACCTAACAGAGATGCGGCTTCAGTAGTACCAACGTGCTTACTCATTGAGGAGACTTGAAATAACTATTCCGATAATAGTATATAATAAAAATGACCAAATAACAACTTCCCTTAAAGAAGTGATATCGTGTCCAGTTGTTTCAATAGTGTTGAAGGTTGTTCGCGTAGCGTGGCCGAAAGGCCAAGGTTTAATAACCGGGTTACCTGTAACCTAAAAATAGGTTGAAAGTTGTTCGCGTAGCGTGGCCGAAAGGCCAAGGTTGTTCGCGTAGCGTGGCCGAAAGGCCAAGGTTGTTCGCGTAGCGTGGCCGAAAGGCCAAGGTTGAATAACCGCCTAACCTGTAACCTGTAACCGGGTCACCTGTAACCTGTAACCAATAACCTGTAACGGGTTAACCAGATTGCGATCGCGTTTGCTAAAATTCTGCTAAAATCATTTATTGAAAGTAAATTAACCAGCACCCTTAATCATAAGGATTGCTAAACAGCTCAAATCCTTAATTCCATCACTTAATCAAATTAGCCAAATCTCTCGGAAACCGAAAAGCTTTCGCGGCTACTTTAGCTGATTAGCCAACAGCCAGGGTTAGCATCTAGAGCTAGCATCTAGAGCTAGCATCTACCACTAGCATCTACCAAAAGCATCCTGATACCAGGGAATTTCTACCGTAATTACTACCGTATGTCATTTAACTGTGACATGCTCCCTCTTAAGAGGACAATCAACAGGAAAAAACTACCCTCTTAATGGCCTAGTCATACCCAAATTCCCTGATGACCTGCCAGTATGATCTGCTGTCTTAATCCCGATTGCCAGAATCCCATTAATCCGGATGATAACCAGTTTTGCCAAAGCTGTGGTAACAAACTAGTACTCCTGAAAAACCGCTATCTTCCGATTCGACCCCTCGGAGATGGGGGCTTTTCCAAAACTTATTTGGCAGAAGATAGGGACAAATTGGATGAACACTGTGTGATTAAGCAGCTAGCGCCCCAAATTGAGGGAACGAAGGCACTCAAGAAGGCACGAGAATTATTTGAGCAAGAGGCCAAACAATTGCAAAGGCTGGGACAACATCCCCAAATCCCTACCTTGCTAGCTTACTTTGAGGAAGATCAGCGCTTATATTTGCTCCAAGAGTATATCGAGGGGAAAACCTTAGAGCAAGAGTTGGCAGAAGCAGGACCGTTCAGTGAAGACAAGATTAGGGATGTTTTATTTGAATTGCTAACTATTCTCAAGTTTGTCCATCAACAGCAGGTGATTCACCGAGATATTAAACCAGGTAATATCATTCGCCGTCCTGCTTCGGCTCAAGGATCTGAAAAAAAGACTGAGCTAGTATTAATCGATTTTGGGATAGCCAAGCAATTGAGGGCTACGGTCATGGCTAATATCACTGGCACCACTATCGGTTCCTTTGGCTATGTGCCTATGGAACAAATGGAGGGAGGTAAAGCCTATGCTGCTAGTGATTTATACAGTTTGGGCACGACCTGCTTTCATTTGCTGACCAATGTTCATCCTTGGGATTTGTGGAAGAAACAAGGCTATCGCTGGGTAAATAGTTGGCGAAAGCATTTAAAGCAACCGGTGAGTGAACAATTGTGGTGGATAATGGATCGGCTGCTCCCAGAAAGCTATCAGCACCGTTATCAGTCTGTAGACCAAGTCTTGGAGGTGTTGGAGCTTCAGTCTGCGCCCTCTGCTAATCCCTCTCAATCAACCTCTAAGTATAACGAGTCTTTTCTGAATTTTTTAACGTCATTAAGACAAAATGACCAGTTAAAAAAACAAGTGATGATGGGAGGATTTTCTTTATTATCTCTAGGATTAATTACTCAAGGATATGGATATTTTCGGTATAAAACATTTCCGTCTAATCTAAGTTTTTTGATTGCTGGTTTACCCAGCAGTACCTACCTCAAAACTACTCTCAATGGACACTCTAACTCAGTGCGTTCTATTGCGGTTAGTCCTGATAGTAACTATTTGGTAAGTGGTAGTAATGATCATACTGTAAAAATTTGGAATTTGCCGAAAGGTGAGTTAGTTAGAACTCTTAATGGCCATGATGGTAATGTTTATTCTGTCGCTATTACTCCTGATGGAGAAAATATTGCTAGTGGTGGTGATGACAATACTATCAAGATTTGGAATTTGAAAAGGGGTCAGCTGAAAAAGAATCTTACTGGTCATCAGGGATTTATTAGTTCTGTTGCAATTAGTTCCGATGGAAAAACGTTAGTAAGTGGAAGTTATGACCACACTATCAAAGTTTGGGATTTACCGACTGGCAAGCTGAAACAAACCTTAAGGGGGGAAACGAATTGGGTTAGTTCGGTGGTGATTAGTCCTGATGGCAAAACCTTAGTTAGTGGTAATGGGGGCAATACGATCAGAATTTGGGATTTGGATACAGGTGATCTAAAAAAGACCCTGACCGGTCATAGAGATTCCGTTGTTTCTCTAATCATTAGTCCTGATGGTAAAACGTTATTTAGTAGTAGCCTAGACCGTAATATTAAAATTTGGGATTTGACAATTGGTGAATTAAAAAATACCTTGACTGGACATATATACTATGTTCATTCTCTGGCGATTAGCCCGGATGGTAAAACCTTGGTTAGTGGTAGTGCCAATAATACCATTAAGGTTTGGGATTTAGAAACATGGGAGTTAAAAACTACCCTCACTGGTCATAAAAACTGGGTGAGTTCTCTGGCGATTAGTCCCGATGGAAAAACCTTAGTCAGTGGCAGTAGAGATGATAGTATTAAAGTTTGGAAGTTGCCTTGATTTATGACAGTAAGCTGGTTTAAGTTAAAGTTTTAGGTTATGACAGGAAGGGAGCAGGGAGCAGGGAGCAGGGAGCAGGGGTAAAGAATTTTATTTTTTTGATATAGCAATTATATTTCCCATGAGGGACAAAGGGATCCCCCTAAATCCCCCTTAAAAAGGGGGAATTTGAGGTTTATAAGTGTAACTCATAAATGCAATAAAAGCTATAATTAAATAATATCTAATTGAAATGCACAACACCTTAAGAAGGAGAAAGTGTAAAGTGTAAAGTGTAAACCGTCAACACAATTTAAATGCATACCTGGCACTGGGACACTTGGAATAATTTGCCCTATTTAACGAGTAGCCTATTGAAGCAATGGAATCACGGCTTCTTTTCCTCAGCATTTTCTCCCCGTTCTCCTGAAGAAATGGTGGATGTACTCCAGCCTGATGCCCAGGTGTATCGAGTTAAACAGGTCCACGGCAATACAGTACTGACTCCTGGGGAAATTGAAAGTACCCAAAACGGTGAGCCAGACTCCAATAAACCACCGGCTGATGGTATTATAAGTGAGGAAGCTAACCAAGCTGTGTGGGTTTGTACAGCAGATTGTACGCCGTTACTGATTGGGGATATGGAAACGGGACAGGTAGCAGCAATTCATGCGGGTTGGCGGGGTACTGCTCAACGGATTGTTCCTAATGCGATCGCACGATTGCTAAACAATGGTAGCCGTAAAGAAAATTTACGCATTGCTCTCGGTCCAGCAATTACCGGGGAATGCTATCAGGTATCAGAAACGGTGGCGGCTGAAGTGGGAGCTAGTATTGTATCTACTGATCAAGGGGATACCACTGAATCAATTCTGGGGGTGTTGCAGCAGCTAGACGACTCCCCAATATTAGATGACCCGAAACCCGGACGAGTACGCTTGGATGTGCGGCGAGTCAATGTCTTACAGTTGGAACAATTGGGCATTGATTCAGAACAAATTGCGATCGCACCCCACTGCACTTACTCTGAACCAGAGCGTTTCTTTTCCTATCGCCGTAATCAACTTAAGAAAGTTCAGTGGTCTGGTATTATTAGCTATTGAAGCTAGGCCAAAGCCTAGCAACGGAACCGGTACGACAATAGCAAAGAAACGTCCTTGAATCCATGCCACGCACCCCTAGATTAACCTTTGACCGGGGAACTCTGATTTTGCATCCACCACCGAGGGGCAAAGCTTGGGTGGAGTATGCGACTTGGGATGATCGGGTAGAGAAGTTTCGGATTAGAGGAATTCACTATCGTCCTCTGGTAGAAAGCTTACTCCGAGAAAAGGTTGATTTTATTGATGATGCTAGGGAATTTGTGCCTCTGGAACTAGTATCTAGTTTTGAGATGGAACCTTATCCCCATCAACGGGAAGCTCTGTTGGCATGGAAGCAAGCTGGTCGTAAAGGGGTAGTGGTGCTACCAACGGGAGCAGGTAAGACTTATCTGGCCCAGTTGGCAATGCAAGACACTCCTCGTAGTACCATAGTTGTCGTACCAACCCTAGATTTAATGCACCAGTGGTATGCTCAACTGGAAGCAGCCTTTCCAGATGTGGAGGTGGGAGTGTTGGGGGGTGGTTCTCGCGATCGCACGCCGATCCTGATCGCCACCTATGATAGTGCCACTATTCATGCGGAAACCTTAGGGAATCGGTACGCTTTGGTGATTTTTGATGAATGTCATCACTTACCTACGGATTTTTATAAGGTGATTGCGGAATATGCGATCGCACCCTATCGGTTAGGACTGACAGCAACCCCAGACCGCTCCGATGGCCGTCATTGGGACCTTAACGGTTTGATAGGACCAGAAGTTTATCGGAAAAGCCCTGATCAATTGGCGGGTTTGGCACTAGCTGACCATAAGGTAATTCAGATTAAGGTCAAGCTCTCCCAAAAAGAACGCGATCGCTATAATTCTTGCATGACGTTGCGCAATGATTTCTTGCGGACCTCCAACATTCATCTCGGCAGTATTAAAGGTTGGCAGCAGTTTGTGATGGCAAGTGCGCGATCGCAAAGCGGACGCCGTGCCATGTTAGCTCACCGGGAGGCCAAGGAAATTGCCTTAGGTACCGATGGAAAATTAAGGATTTTGCTAGATTTGCTGGCTCAGCATTACCCAGAGAAGATGTTAATTTTTACCAATGGTAATGCTACACTTTATCGGATTTCTCAAGAGTTATTGATTCCCGCGATTACTCATCAAACCCCAGTCAAAGAGCGTCATGATATTTTGAAGCGATTTCGGGAAGGAGAGTATCGCTGTTTAGCGGCATCCCATGTATTGAATGAGGGAGTGGATGTACCCGATGCACGAGTAGCGATTATCTTGTCAGGGACCGGTTCATCTCGGGAGTATATCCAGCGCTTGGGTCGGGTATTGCGTAAAGGTAAAGATGGGGAGAAGGTAGCGTTATTGTATGAAGTAGTAGCCGAGGATACTTCTGAAGAACGAACCTCTTGGCGTCGCCATGGTGGTGGTAGCAAGAATCAACCGCGAAGGCGCAAACAGCCGGAAGGGAGCCAGACCGGTAAGCAGTTGGAGTTATTGCCAGAGCAGGGTTATCAGGTCAAGCCTAGGAGTAGCCCTAGGGCGGCTGAGTCTAAGGGCAAGTGGGGAGATGAGGATGATGAGTTTTGAGTGGGATGATTAGGTAATAAGAATGGAGTATTGCCTCCCTAATCTCTAGATTAGGGAGGCAATACTAACTAAACGTCTTAAGTTCTATTGAACCTAAAATATCGTATCAAGGTTAAGACTAAAGCTGGTGTCATCTTGGAAGACAGCAATTAAGTCTCCCTTGTAATATAGAGCTGTGTCCTTTGCTGATGTACCACTAAAATTGAAACTCTTATTGACAGTGTAATCACTCTTACCACCGCCGAGGCGAACTTTATCACCTTCTTTCCAATCAAAGTCAGTGATGGTGGCGTATTCCGAGCCAAAATCACCAATGTAGCCAATCTCGGTGATATAACCATTCTTACCTAAGACGAAGGTATCCTTACCTGTGCCACCAGTTAGAATGTCCCGTTCCTTTTGACTACTACGTTGATAACCCTGGAGATAGTCATTACCAGAGCCGCCGGTCAGGGTGTCGTTGCCAGTACCACCAATTAGAGTGTCGTTACCAGAGTAACCAGAAAGGTAGTCGTTACCAGAGTTACCATAGAGCTTGTCCTTGCCAGAGCCACCCTTTATGGTGTCCTTGCCAGAGCCACCCTTTATGGTGTCCTTGCCAGAGCCACCAGAAAGGTAGTCGTTACCAGAGCCACCAGAGAGGTAGTCGTTGCCAGAGTTACCATAGAGCTTGTCCTTGCCAGAGCCACCATAGAGCTTGTCGTTGCCATAGCCACCATAGAGCTTGTCGTTGCCATAGTCACCATAGAGCTTGTCGTTGCCAGAATGCCCCCGGAGGAGGTTGTTGGAATTGTTACCACGGATGATGTTGTTGAGGCTGTTACCGTAGCCGTAGTCAGCACTACCAGTCAGGGTCAAGTTTTCCAGGTTGGCTCCTAGGGTGTAGTTGATGGAGGAGAAGACTGTATCAATACCCTGATTGACGTATTCGGTGACCACATCCTTGGTGTTGTTAACCACATAGTGGTCATTGCCCGTGCCACCATACATCCGGTCACGGCCTGTACCACCATCCAATAAGTCGTTGCCAGAGCCACCATAAAGGGTGTCCTTGCCAGAGCCACCATAAAGGGTGTCCTTGCCAGAGCCACCATAAAGGGTGTCCTTGCCAGAGCCACCAGAGAGGTAGTCGTTGCCATAGCCACCATAAAGGGTGTCCTTGCCAGAGCCACCATAAAGGGTGTCCTTGCCAGAGCCACCACTGAGGTAATCATTACCACCTTTACCGGAAAGACTGTCGTTACCATCATTACCATATATACTGTCGTTTTTCGGGCCACCAATCAGGGTATCGTTGCCACCATGACCGGACATTGTCCAAGACTTCCATTTCTTGAATATGAACCCACGTTCTTTGTGTGCTTTTTTGTAGTTGTTTAAGTCGTTACCAGTGTAAATTCCCATGTCATTTGCTCCTGAACGATTGCAATTGTTTTAAAATTTGTGGATTGTTCGATTCGGAAAGATTCACCCTATTTGTCTGAGTTAGATCCTGAAAAGTTTTTCAAGAAATACTCATTATTAATAGTGGAACTTAAGATACCCAGTTTATGGGTAAATCAAGGGTAATCTTGATCAACAATCCTGATGTTGACCGTTACATATTTCCAAAAACTCACAAAAATTACTCTGTTAGTAGCGTTAAAAACCTGATTACTCAACGCTACTAAATCGTGATTTTATTGATAATATGTTGATTGATTAACAGGTCAGTTCATCTAACAATCAAGTAGATCAAGTCAATTCGTTGGCATTGGTTAACAATGGAATGATTTTAAGAGTAGGTGCGCGCCTCCTAGGGCGAGTAAATTGCCCTTGGGTCGCACCTGTGGAATAGGCATCTTGCCGTGGAATAGGCATCTTGCGTGGAACTGGCATTTTGCCAGTTTCAATATATTTTCGGGCGGGCAGGATGCCCACTCTACTCCTATTCATTGCTCGATTCAGCAACGCCAATTCCTTAGACCCTATCGACCCCTTGATTTATGGAGCACCATGAACTGATATATCGAATACAGATAGTTTTAACCTGGATCTAAGTATTTAGGAGTTCAATTAACTCTTGCTATTGATGTCTGACTTATCTCTAATCGGATTATAGATCTAACTCAGATAAAAATTATAACTTTTACAAAAAACTCACTAAACCTTTAACTATGTCAAGCTTTGATAAAGATGAGATGAAATTAGATATAGTAGTATTCAATACGGTGTGGAGATGGGTAAGCAGTTGGAGTTATTGCCAGGGGTGATCAGGTCAAGCCTAGGAGTAGCCCCAGGGCGGCTGAGTCTAAGGGCAAGTGGTCAAAGGAGGATGATCAGTTTTAAGTGGGATGATCAGGTGATCATGGAGTATTGTCGGGATTGATAGTGATTCCTGTGTAAAAATATTGCTTGAACAATATTACTTGAAGTTGGTATAAGCTGTATAATTAAGCTTAAGACTTACGAAGCCCACTAAACGTCGTAAGTCCTAAGATAATATATTCCTCAAAAGGTGATCGGGTGATCTGGTGATGGGGTGCTAGGTATGAATGCAACTTGGTACCAACACCCCTCTCACCAGGTATCCCATCAGCAGCTTTCCCCTAAACTCAGAAAGCGAGTAAAGCAAACAATCCTACTTGTCACCCGGTTAGATAAAGTGCCTTGGCGACTAGACTGAGATAAAGTCATTAGCCGTCAGTAAACCAATAGAATCGACATAAGCAATGTCTTCTGCACCTAAGCTAATGCGAGTACCGTTGGTAATAGAAACACCAGATATTGTACCTGTGAATGAGCTTAAGCTGTAATTGGACAATGACCCGGAAATCTGGATCTTGTCAGAGTCAGTTTCGCCAGCGAAGCTAAATCTGTCGAAATTGTCAATCACAGCGTAATCTAGACCAGCACCGTTGTAATAGATCGAGCCACGGGTGCCCAGGATAATCCGATCCCTGGCACCAAAATCACCAGGATCAAGGATATCAATTTCACCAACACCGTCGAGAATACTGTTAGTACCGTTAAGGGTATCTGAGCCGAAACCTCCAACTAGGGTATCGTTACCACCTGCGCCAGTGAGGCTGTCATTGCCAGAACCACCATTGAGGCTATCATTCCCGGTACCTCCAAAAAGAATATCGTTTCCAAAACCACCATTGATGGTGTCATTACCACCATTACCATCGAGACGGTTTGCGCCGCTGGTACCGATGATGGTCTCACCCCCCTGAGAGCCCTCGACGTTCTCAAAACTGCGAATCGTTTCGGTATTACCTCCAGAAACTGAGG
>NZ_JAAHHU010000101.1:12442-23746 GCF_010672095.1 Moorena sp. SIO3I6
GTGTCATTACCACCATTACCATCGAGACGGTTTGCGCCGCTGGTACCGATGATGGTCTCACCCCCCTGAGAGCCCTCGACGTTCTCAAAACTGCGAATCGTTTCGGTATTACCTCCAGAAACTGAGGTGGTCTCAGTTGCCAGGTTGATGGTGACCCCGGAACCAAATGTGACATTGGAATAATCGATAGTATCGATTCCTAGACCGCCATTGTGGATGTCGAAATTCACAAAATCGTCGTCGATTATCCGATCATTACCAGAACCACCATTGGTGGTGTCCACTCCCGAACCACCATTCAGAATGTCATTGCCAGCACCTCCATTCAAAGTATCGTTTCCAGCTCCACCATTGAGGCTATCATTGCCAAAATCTACAGTGGAATCATCACCCGTGAGGCTATCATTGCCACTGCCACCAAGTAGAGTGTCGTTTCCGGCTTCTCCCTGAAGTGTATCGTTGCCCGCACCGCCATCTAAAAGATCACCTATTAGATCAACAGTTCCTAGAGTATCGGAGTCCAGGGAATCATTACCACTACCGCCAATCAAGGTATCTGCTCCCCCTTGACCTTGAATAGTGTCATTACCACCATTACCATCGAGACGGTTTGCGCCGCTGGTACCGATGATGGTCTCACCCCCCTGAGAGCCCTCGACGTTCTCAAAACTGCGAATCGTTTCGGTATTACCTCCAGAAACTGAGGTGGTCTCAGTTGCCAGGTTGATGGTGACCCCGGAACCAAATGTGACATTGGAATAATCGATAGTATCGATTCCTAGACCGCCATTGTGGATGTCGAAATTCACAAAATCGTCGTCGATTATCCGATCATTACCAGAACCACCATTGGTGGTGTCCACTCCCGAACCACCATTCAGAATGTCATTGCCAGCACCTCCATTCAAAGTATCGTTTCCAGCTCCACCATTGAGGCTATCATTGCCAAAATCTACAGTGGAATCATCACCCGTGAGGCTATCATTGCCACTGCCACCAAGTAGAGTGTCGTTTCCGGCTTCTCCCTGAAGTGTATCGTTGCCCGCACCGCCATCTAAAAGATCACCTATTAGATCAACAGTTCCTAGAGTATCGGAGTCCAGGGAATCATTACCACTACCGCCAATCAAGGTATCTGCTCCCCCTTGACCTTGAATAGTGTCATTGCCAGGTCCACCAATCAATATATCATTGCCAGGACCGCCGGATTTTACTACCATTGTTTTCTTCTTAGAGTTTAGAGTTAAATTTTTAATTTAGCTAGGAGTGGTTCTGCTTTATGACTTACAGAACCCTATAATCAGTTTTGCGATTAAGAGCATCAAGGCTTTTTGACTGCCCTCACTATATTAATCACTCCAAAAATCCAATTTTTCTACAGTTTTATATAAATTTTTGTAACTAACTTATGTAAAGTTTTGTAACGAATTGCCGAAAACTTGGAAATTACCCTGATAGCTAATTACACAAGCATTCTTAATCGGTGGTCATGAACAAGCAAATTCAACAGCTGGTGCTGAAACTACAACACTATCCTCGGGACAATCAACAGCGGAACCAGACTTTGGCAGAAGTGGTTGAGCAAATTTTGCGTACCCGTAAAGTGTGTCGCCCACGGCCAGGTCACCCTCTATCTGGCATCTATCTAGAGATCTATCAGACCGTACAGCAGCAGCTCAACCATGAAATCGAGGAGGATATTGATAGCCCATATCTACACCCATATCTACAAATGACTTCTGATCAGGAGTGGGGGTCTTGGCGGGATAGTCTTTTTAAGAAGGTACTCGACGAGGGTCGCCTTCAGCAGCTAGCCCTAGAAGCACAACGGCACCAACCTCATACCCCAGAGCGATTTTATTCCTTAACGGAATTGCTAAATGCCATTAAGCTTTCTGGCAAGCTTTGCCATCGAGGCCAATTTTCCTCTGAGGTCTATGATGATGCTGTGAATCGGACATTGTATTATGTCTATCAAAACCTCAATCACTACAATCGAGAAAAAGGAAAATTTATAGCCTGGGTCAATTATCGCTTTGATAAGATGTTACAAAAAGCCCAACAAGACCTCAATGACCCATTTATCCAAGCTCAATCTGGCAAAATTGTCAGAATCAAATATCAGTTGAGTGCTCTGATTAAAAGCACCAAACTAGAGCATGTGATTGTTTGGATAACACTCAGCATCAAAGGCTTAATTACAGACAAAACCCAGGTCAGTAAGGTTACTAAAATTCTGATAGTATTATTGTTGTTGTCCCAGTTAATCGCCAAAGACCGGACAAAGGGAGATTCATTAGTGTTTGAGATGGCTAAAGCCTCTCTGCCTTTTTCCGCAAACTTGTCTGAGCTCAGTGGGGAATCGATACCCCTAGAGACTGTGCCACAACCGCAAACAGAACTGACGTTGTATGACCAGGTCAGACTCTATTTTAAAGAAGACCCGGAAAACCTCTTACAGAAACATATCAAAAACCATCCTTCCGCCACCTTGCAAGTCATAGGCTTAGCGTACCTAGACGGAAAAAAATGGCAAGAGATATCGGACTCTTTAGAAATTAAAATTTCATCCCTGAATAACTTCTTTCAACGTAATCTCAGGAAATTAGCCCCGGAAATCAAAAGATATATCGAAGAAGAAATGGGCTTAAAATGGTATAAACAAATACAGGCTTGCCCAAATCCGTGCTTAATCTGCTCAATACATAAACTTAGATCACCTGTAGGGGTTAAAGGGAATTATTCCTCTACCTATAGGATGATACCTATTATAGTGGATAATTTATTGGTAAGGCTAAACTAGAGGCATTGCTCAGTCACACCAGCCTGTCAAATTATCATCACACTACTTATGGTCACACTACCAGAAGCAGCCCATCACCTAGCAGAAAAGCTTTGCCAACAGCAATCTAATCTGGAAAAAGCCGAACAGGTTTATCTCAATACCTTGGCAGTGTATGCAGTGAATCAGTACTTACAGGGTCTAGGATTTGAAACTGACTTAGAGTCTAGTGATAGCCACAATTCCATCATGCAGACATTCCTAGATGTGGCTGATTTAGTGATTAAAAATTACGGCAAGCTCGAATGTAAACCAGTCTCACCAGATGCCGAGTTTGTTTACGTCCCAGAAGAGGTTTGGCAAGATAGAATTGGTTATATAGCAGTGCAACTGAATGACTCCTTGACAGAAGCAAAACTGCTGGGATTTGTGGAAAATGTCGCAACTAATAAATTACCGTTAAAGCAGTTGCAGCCGATGGCATATTTTCCAGGATACCTTCAGAATTTACCCATAAAATCAACCGATAGTCGAGAGATTGCATGTTGAAGGTTGTCTGTCAGAATGTAGAATTGAGAATTGAGAATTGAGAATTGAGAATTGAGAATTGAGAATTCTACATTCTTAATTCTACATTCTTAATTCAAAAATGTTGTTCGCCAAAGGCGTTCGCGAAGGGTAGGTTGTTTGGTTGTTCGCGTAGCGTGGCCTTTTGACCAAGGTTGTTTAGTTGTTCGCCCTTGGGGTTGGAGTAGGGTAGGTTAAAGGTTCAGAAGATAACCTATAACGGTAGTGGACAGTCGAAAAGATGTCAACCCCTGGTGCAACAAGGTCGTGCATGTTGCTGTCATCACCACCGCCATGGGAGAAGTTAGCAATTGTGCGATCGCTTTCTATGGCTCCTACTGAGAAACCCTATTCCATGGCATAACTAGCAGAATTAGCAGGGGAAAACTCTCCACTATTGCCAGCCGCACTAACCTTAATCAGCAAGTCAGCTAATCGCGTTAGTAGGCACTGCCCACCCTAGGATTCTGGCAAAAAATAAAGTTTTGTAAATTAACCCATAAAAATGTGAGCTCAGCTAGATATAGCAGTCGCCAGGGCAGGCGCGGACAGGACAAAAGTCTCAAACCTAAGTAAGCGCAAGAGTTTGACTTCTGACTTCTGACTTCTGACTTCTGACTTCTGCTATAAGTAACCAGGTCAGTGTTTCTAATTGATAGCCATGGAAGAGCAAATTAGGCAGCTGGTATG
This sequence comes from Moorena sp. SIO3I6, assembly GCF_010672095.1. Classification (NCBI taxonomy): domain Bacteria; kingdom Bacillati; phylum Cyanobacteriota; class Cyanophyceae; order Coleofasciculales; family Coleofasciculaceae; genus Moorena; species Moorena sp. SIO3I6. The sequence continues at coordinate 16,482 of NZ_JAAHHU010000101.1, forward strand.
CCAAGTGCAAAGGTACCCACGGGATACTCAAGAGCGGCAGCAAGCTTTAGGAAAACTGGTTAAGCAAATTTTGCGATGCTCCTAGGTCGCCGCTTCGCGATCGCGTAAAATTTGCCGCCCATCCTTTGGTCAACCTCTATCTGGTATTTATCCAGATATTTTGGAGACAGTGCAGAAACAGCTAATATCATGTCAGGATAAGGGCGACCGATGAAAGACGCTCAAGGAAGTGGAGATTCCGAAATCTCCCAATGTAGCTAGGGTTCAAGCTACGTCCCCACCCGAAGGAGCACTTCGAGATGGATATGGCGGTTTCGACTACCTTATTCCCGAATCGATTTGTTTCATAGCTAGAAGGTAATGCGTAACCAGTGACATATACCGCATGGTGATGGGTCGTTAGGGGAAGAATCATGATTGTTGATGAAAAGAATCGTTGTAAGCGTCGTTAACATGGATATTCCTGCTAAAGCGGTAATGGGAATACTAGCTCCAAGGATTAGTTCAATTTGTCCTGAACAATCGATTATAAGCACGACTTGCTTATAGAACCCCACGGACTCGGCGTAAAGACGGCAACCAAAGATTCATATCTTCCTTGTGTGTAACCGGGTAAGCCGAGATTGAGTCCTTAACACAGGTCGATAAGTTAAGGTAGCCAAATCGTAAGAGGAGGTATAACTCTCAGTCCGGTAGAAGTCTGAACCAAGCAAATGCCAACAATCCGAAAGGAAACAGGAAATCGCCTAGGGCGTATAACTGGTTGGATAAAGGGATTTTCCCTCAACTTGAAAGAGTGCTGAATTTCAGAGCTGATTCCGAGCGGACGGAATTACATACTTAATACACCTTCATTGTAATGGAAAAGATAGAACCGAATTCAACCGAAAACGGTATCGTAACAAAACAAACCACCGACTGGCATACCATCAATTGGAAAAGAGCCTATCGGACGGTCAGGAAATTAAGACGTAGGATATTCCTCGCGACTCGCGAAGGCAAATGGAGAAAGGTGAATAAACTACAACGCTTAATGCTGCGTAGTTACTCCAATATACTTATTTCCGTGAGACAGGCTGCACAACTTAATAAAGGCAAAAACACCCCTGGCGTAGATAAAATCGCCAATCTAAATCCCAAAGTCAGGGCAGAGATGGTCGATGCTCTCAGCCGATATAAAACATGGCAGCCAATCCCGACAAAACGTGTGTACGTACCTAAGTCCAACGGTAAAAAACGTCCATTAGGAATTCCTTGCATGATTGACAGATGCATACAAGGCATGGTCAAAAATGCACTAGAACCTCAATGGGAAGCCACCTTTGAACCAACATCATACGGATTCAGACCAGGCAGAAGTACCCATGATGCACGACAAAGGATATTCCTTAACATCAAAGGCGAGAAAAACCGTAAATGGTGGGTACTAGATGCAGACATTTCAGGATGTTTTGACAACATATCCCACAAACCATTAATGGATGCAACAGCAAACTTCCCTGCCAAAAAACTTGTGGAACAATGGCTCAAAGCGGGGTACATCGATAAAGGTGTATTTCACAACACAGAAACCGGAACTCCACAAGGGGGAATAATCAGCCCACTACTAGCTAACATTGCCCTACATGGCATGGAAGATGCATTAGGAATTAGGTACAAACGGATAATAAACAAAAGGACCTCTTCCGGAGAATCTTGGTCCAACACCTCCAAACGGAGTCTAATCCGCTACGCCGATGACTTTGTTGTTCTAACAGAAAGCAAAGAAGATGCGATGGAAGCTAAGGCAATACTCTCCGAGTGGTTGACTGAAAAAGGATTAGAACTATCCGAGGAAAAGACCAACGTAAAACATCTAACCGAAGGCTTTGACTTCCTGGGCTGGAATTTCCGTAAATACCAAACCACAAAACGCAAATCGGGTCTCATAACTCTCATCAAGCCTTCCAAAAAGAACGTGCAGAAATTCAAGGATGAACTCAAGAAACTCTTTGGAACCTCTAAAGGAGTACCAACCACCAAGGTAATCAAAGACCTCAACTCCAAAATCCGGGGATGGGGCAATTACCACGACGGTGCAGTATCCAAAGAAATATTTTCAGATTTGGATAATTACATATCTTGGAAGCTAAAACGATGGGGTAAACGGAAACATCACAATAAATCATGGGAATGGATAGCCGATAAGTATTTCGGTTGCCTATGCCCAGGTAGGGATGATAACTGGGTATTTGGAGACAAATCCGAAAAACATGCATACGTGCATAAACTCCGATGGATACCTATCCAACGTCACACGCTTGTCCAACACACTTTCAGTCCCGATGACCCAACTCTGGTCGAATACTGGGAAAAGCGAAGCCTTAAGCAAAGAAAAAAGACAGCGAAAGGAAGGTTCACGAAGGGTAAGGATAAAATAGCAAACAGACAGAACTACATCTGTCCTGTCTGCAATCAGCCTCTAGAGGCTTTTGATGAAATTCACGTTCATCATATAACACCATCACACCTCGGTGGCAAAGACACATACGATAACATGATTTATCTACATCAGGACTGCCACCATTCCATCCATGCCTTGGGTGCTACTAATCCAGACATACAGAAAATGCTGAAAGCCGGGATAACAAAACCCTCCAAGACACGGAACAAAAGCCAAAAGGTACAAAACCGCAAGTCAAGGAAAAGAAGTAGCAATGATAAGTGAGTTCTTTTGGAATTGGTTGCGCCGTGTACTTGGAGACTTGTTCGCACGGTGCTTTGGGGACGAAGCGGGAGCAATCCCGCTGACTTACCCGATTTACCCTTAATAAAAATCTCCCCACCTCCCCATCTCCCCACCTCCCCATCTCCCCATCTCCCCACACCTCCCACCCTTTCCTTAATTATGGGTATTCAACCAGACTTGATATAACCCATGATCTAGAGCGGAATATTGATAGGTATAGCCCACAATTTATTTCTGACAGAGAGTGGACATCTTGGCGAGTTTTGTTAAACCGTTAACCTTTAGAGTTCCGCTAGCTTTAGCAGCACATCCCAGAGCAAAGGAATTTCAACAACACCAAGCTAATCTGACTAAAGCGAAACAGGTTTATTTCAATACTCTGGCAGTGTATGCAGTTAACTTTTACTTGCGGTGTATGGGATTTGAGACAAACTTAGAGGAAAGCGACAGTTGGAACCCAGTGATGCAAACCCTGATGGATGTTGCGGATCTGACGGTTAAAAATCATGGTAAGTTGGAGTGTAGACTTGTTTTACCTGAGGCTAAGTGTGTCAAAGTTCCAGCAGCAGTCTGGCAGGAACGAATTGGTTATGTGGCGGTGGAGCTTGATCAAGCATTGGAGGAGGCAACTCTGCTAGGATTTATTGATACAGTGGTAACAGAAGAATTACCCCTCAACCAATTGCGAACCCTGAAAGAGTTACCGCCACACATTAGAGAGTATCGGCAATGTCCTAAATCCCAGGCAGGGGCAAAGCAGTCGAGCCATAGTCATGCTCTCAAACCCAAGGTCTTCTGTCCCGATGCTTCACCCTCCAACACTATGGAAACAGACTCTAGCCAACAACAGCAACCACAAAGCCAGACAGCAGTAGTGCGATTAAGCCAGTGGTTAGACAATAGTTTTGATGCAGATTGGAAGACTGTGGAAACTATCTTACAGCCAGCACCGGAGCCTTGGCTGGATTTGAGAAGTTTCCCCTTTGACCAACCTAGTAAAGGATTGCATACTACCGTGGGAGTAAAACGAGGTAAACTACTCGGTTCGGAAATCGCCTGGGGTGGTGAGAAGGTGGCTTTATTTGTAGAGCTACATCCAACGGACTCACCGAAAATGAATATATTCATTGAACTTTATCCTCGTGGTGATAGAGACCGTCTTCCCAAGAATCTACAGATTATGGTGCTGGATCACGAGGGAATTGCGGTGATTCAAACCCAAGCTAGAGAGACGGAAAATATTAAGTTGCAAGTAAGTGGTGAACCGAGAGAACGTTTTAGCATTAAGTTAGTTTTGAATGATGTCAGTATTACGGAAAATTTTTTAATCTAAAGTTAGCGGCGATTGCGCTACCGGTATGCTTCGTAAACCCAGCCTTGTATTAATCCGATTATTAATTAGATATAATATTACTATAGCAGTTGTCTAGATTTTGGCTTATAGGAAGTAGGGGTAATAAAGGGGATTTGGTATTATTATAGGAAAGCCCGAGTAAGTAGGGCTAGTTTTTTAGTGAGAAACTGACTCAGGGAAAGCATCGTCTATAAATCCATCGCTATTGCATAAAATTTCTTAATCAGAAGTAAGGGGTAATGGGGAATATTTTTATCGATTACGTAAGCATTCAGCAGTCAGCAGTCAGCAGTCAGCCAAGGCCAAAGGCCTTTGAGCCATGCACGCTACGCCCATGATGGGTGATAGCACCTCAAGTAGCGTGGCACAGGCTTTGGCCTTGGCCTTTAGGCCACGCGGGGCGCGTTTGGCCACGCTGTGCGAACGACGCTGGGGCGCATAATCTGATAGCTGATAGCTGATAGCTCAATACTTACTCGATTACTAATACTTAATACCTAATAAATAATTACCAAAAATGGGAAAGTTAGTTGTCCTGAGTCTAGATGATGATTCCCAGCAGCAGGGGTTTCAGGTACGCTTAGAAATTGGTGAAGAAGGGTCACGCCCAACGCTGGAAATGACAGGTTACTTGCCTGCAGATTCAGAACTCACTACTTACTTACAAGACCATTGGCGCGAAAAATATCGGAGCCTAGGTTCACCCGCGAGAATCCAGCCCGGAAAAATTATCTATGGTGGTTCCATTAACCAAAAGCTCAAGGAATGTGGGGATTCAGCCCATGAGTTAGGTAATAGACTAAAACGATGGCTGGATTCTGAACAGTTTCGTCCCATTGATAAGCGATTACGGGAAGAGTTAAACCCAGAGGAAACCATTCGGGTGCTGATTCGCACGGAAAATACCCAGTTACAAAAGCTGCCTTGGCATCTGTGGGATTTTTTTGAGCGTTACCCCAAGGCTGAATTTGCTCTGAGTGGAAAACAGTTTAAGCGACCCGAAGGCTCTGCACCTACCGGGAAATCTAAAGTTAAAATTTTAGCAATTTTAGGTCATAGTGCTGGTATTAATATTAAGGCAGATCGACAACTGCTGGAGAATTTATCTCATGCAGAAACCGTCTTTTTAGTGAAGCCCAAACATCACGAAATTAATGACCAGTTATGGGAGCAACCTTGGGATATTATCTTTTTCGCAGGACATAGTGAGACAGAGGGGGAAACGGGTCGAATTTATATTAATCCTACTGATAGCTTAACCATTGATGAACTGTGGTATGCCCTCAAAAAAGCCGTGGCCCAGGGCTTAAAACTGGCAATTTTTAATTCTTGTGATGGGTTGGGATTGGCACGGAAACTCCATGATTTGCAAATTCCCCAAATGATTATAATGCGGGAGTTGGTGCCAGATCAGGTCGCTCAAAAATTTTTGAAGTATTTTTTGAACGGGTTTGCTAATGGTAAGTCTTTATATCTGGCAACGCGGGAAGCACGGGAGAAATTGCAGGGGTTGGAGCGTCAGTTTCCCTGCGCCAGTTGGTTGCCAGTAATTTACCAGAATCTAGGACAAGAACCCCCAGCTTGGGAAGATTTGTACCAAGAGTCAGAAATACCATCAGAAATACCATCAGAAATACCATCGGAAACACCATCACAAACACCATCACAAACACCATCGGTCTCTTCTAAAGGCAAGTGGCGTAGTGTCCAGAGAGTGCTGCTATCTAGCATAGTGGTCACTAGCTTGGTAATGGGAGTGCGATCGCTTGGCCTATTGCAGCCCTGGGAACTGCAAGGGTTTGACCAGTTGATGCGGCTGCGACCCCATGAAGGACCAGATCAGCGACTGTTATTAGTCACAATCACTGAAGAGGATGTGCAGTCCCAACCTGATCACGAAAGAGGAGCCGCCTCCTTATCCGATCGTTCCTTGGCAAAACTACTGGCAAAGCTGGAGCAGTATCAACCGAGAGCTATTGGTTTGGATATTTATCGGGAGAATCCTGTGGGAGGGGAATACCAGGATTTAGCGACTCGGATGCAAACTAGTGATCACTTTTTTGCCATCTGCCAATACGGAGACCCAGGAGTTTCCCCACCTCCAGAAGTGCCAGAGGTTCGCCAAGGCTTTAATAATGTTTTACTCGACCCCGATCGCATTATCCGTCGCCATTTGTTGGCTGTAGGGTCACCATCTCCTTGTCAGAGCTACTACTCATTTAATGTCCAGTTGGCAACACGTTATCTGGCTGATCTAGGAATCCAGTTGGAGGTGACAGAAAATTACTTAAAGCTTGGCACTACAGTTTTTAAGACCCTAGAAAAGGATTCTGGTGGATATCACAATCTAGACTCTCGTGGTCAGCAACTATTACTGAATTATCGAGCTTCCGGTCAAATTGCTGAGACCGTTTCCCTTGCAGAGGTTTTTAGGGATCAGTTCAATCCTGACTTAGTCAGGAATCGCATTGTGATCATCGGTACCATTGCGCCTAGTTTTAATGATAATTTTTGGCGCACACCCTACAGTGGTGGTCAGTGGTCTGTTGAGACCATGAGTGGGATAGAAATTCAGGCACAGATGATCAGTCACATCCTCAGTGCAGTGCTGGATAACCGACCGTTGATTTGGTGGTGGTCTGAGCCTGGTGAAGCGCTCTGGATTTGGTGCTGGGCTGCGCTCGGGGGTACGGTTGCTGGAAACTTTAACGTGCTGCGTTCCGTCGTGTTGGGTACTGGAACTGCTTTGGTTGTTTTATATGGAAGTTGCTCGGTTTTGCTGATAGTAACAGGTGGTTGGGTGCCATTAATTCCCGCTACTATAGCATTGGTGGCTACTAGTGTAGTCGTTTACTGTCGTTTACAAAAGTGATCATAGTCATTGACTCGTCATTAGTCATTAGTCCTTAGTCTTTTGTGATCTACATTAAGAAGTCTCTTAATAGTTACAAATTACCAATGAATAATGATAGCAAATTACCTTTGATCACCCTCCCTTTACCCGCAACTTATTATAGTGGTTGATGCTATAATAAACTGGGCTAATTATCATAAAAAATTTTTTCTGCACATACTGAAAAAAAAGGGGGTTTTTAACCCTAATTTTCTATGGCTAATTCCTAATTAATAATCACAACAATTAACCTGATTTTATCTGGAAATAGTGGTGATATACTGGGGTGA
>NZ_JAAHHU010001010.1:0-1797 GCF_010672095.1 Moorena sp. SIO3I6
ACCGATACTTTTTAGCTACCAAAATCTACCAAAGTATACTTTAGCCCGCCAATGCAAGCTGATTTTTCAGCCAGGGTGTATCTACCAAAGCTCTCAGGAATATCCCACGAGCGCCATTGATGTCACGATCCATTACTTGACCATCAATTTTCGACTTAATAGTCTTGCTGCCGCCAATGTTAACTATCTCGCCCGTCCAACTAACCGTTTTGCTGGTATAAGCTTCGCAGACATCAACAACAATCTTTCCGGTCTCAGATACTTTTTGTTTGAGAAACTCTTTGAACCGATAATGGGCAAAAGAAAGCATATTGCGAACCGTTTTAGATCTAAGTTTTCGGTTGCGCTTCTTGGACATCTGAGACGTCTCAAAGGTAGGGAGCAATATTACATCAAAGTTGTCAACCAGGAATCTAGCCGCCTTGTGATGTAGTTCATTTACTAGGCTCTGAATTCTGAGCACCATCCTTCTGGCGGCTTTTCTCATTCGGTATTTTTGTTTTCCCTTAGCCTTACTGATCTTTGAAATCAGATTATCTAAGTGTTGACATAGACGCTGAATCCCAGAAAAGTCACCATGTCCTATTTTGCCAACGGAAGTCTGGCTAAAAAATGTCAAAAAAGTTCTAACACCAGGGTCTAACGCTACAACCCTACCTTGGTTTTCGGTTTTAATGTGGGCTGTTTTGTAAGGGACTACTAGGTAATAGTTCCCGTTAGTGCTAGTCAATCTACAATCACAAATGTTGCCAGGAAGTGTCTCAGCAAAGGTCAATGCACCTAACTTTGTGTGGTAAATTCCTTTTACAGAAACAGCCGATTTAGGAATGTAGCAAGACTGAACAGGATTTTTCCTAGAACGGAATCTAACCCGATTAATTTGTCCCAATTTTTTGTATTTTTTCTTGGCCTCTCTGACAGCGGTACAGGCATCCTTTATCGCTATAGATTTGATTTGATAAGGTACTGCCAAGCACCATTCAGGAAGATCGTTCAGGATACCAGTCTTAATGGCTTTCCAATTTGCTTTAATTTCGCCATTTTCAAGGATTTTGACGGTTTTGTTGAACACATAACGGGAAACTCCAAACCACCTTCTAATAGTTAAGCGTTGGTCAGCGTTTAGGAACAGTCGGATCTTCTTTGATTTTTGTCCCGTACTTTCTGAGTCCGTGGACTCTACAAGAGAAGACGTGAATGATTGAGAGAAGATTGACCTTTGGTCACCCTTCGCGATCGGCGGTAAGCTCTGAGGAGGGGCAACTTTCAGGGTTGTCGAGAACCAAGAGTTTTCCACCGTTGATACTGACCAAGTACTCAAAGAGTTCAAACCCGAATCGGGTGAGTCTGTCTCTACAGGCAACAACAATTGTGAGCTGGTCTCCTTGCATAAGCCGTTCCAGTATGGCTCTAAGCCCTTTTCTTTTGTAGTTGAGACCTGAGCCGATATCTTTGATGATTTCGGCGCTGGGGAAGAGGGAGTGCATATAGGCAACTTGTCTAGCGAGGTCGTCTCTTTGCTTTGTACTACTGACTCGGCAGTAGCAGATAGTGGCTGGCTGTTTTGATTGCCGCTTCCCAAGACTGAGCAGGCTTTGCGTATCAAAGAGCCTGTTTCCGCTTGGTGTCCTTTCGGATTGGATGGTGCCATTATCTGCGTACTTTCTGAGAGTATTTTTGGAGAGTCCGGTAAGTTCGACCGCCTTAGGGAGTGGTACTAATGCCATGTCTCTATCTTACCACATCATTGAAGGATTTGGTAGCAGATGGAATATTTTTACTAACTGTTCCCTAACC
>NZ_JAAHHU010001011.1:0-1795 GCF_010672095.1 Moorena sp. SIO3I6
TATTACGGTTGAACCTCAAAAAATGGTTTCTTCTTGAAAGGGTGATTGACAATGATAAAGCTATTGGTAACTACAAAAGCATTAGTGGGTGGATCTCACTTTGGCAAAAACACTTAGCACAATAGAAGGCTAATATCATGTTATGATAGTTACCCTTAATAAAAATCTCCCCCATCTCCCCATCTCCCCATCTCCCCATCTCCCCAACCTCCCCAACCTCCCCACACTTCCGGGAGTGATAGATTTACCAAAAAGATTGGGTTTAAAGCCCCGTCCTTCTAGGACGGCTTTTATGTGTACTACTTCAAAAAGTGTAACACTATTTTTTGTTGTTTTATACTATTTGTGTTAGTGTATTAATATACAAAATAGGTCGAGTTCTGATGATCGTACTTGAGTTCAAGACATACGGAAAAAAGAAACAGTATCAATCCATAGATGAGGCTATCCGAACTGTGAAGTTCATTCGGAATAGCTGCATCAGATTGTGGATCGATAACAAGGGAATTGGGAAATACGACTTAAGTAAGTACAGTAAAACCCTAGCCAAAAACTTTCCTTTTGCCAACGAATTGAACTCAACTGCTCGACAAGCTGCGGCTGAAAGAGCATGGTCATCAATTGCTCGCTTCTTTGATAACTGCAAAAATAAAGTACCTGGCAAAAAGGGGTTTCCAAAATTTCAAAAGCATTGCAGGTCGGTCGAATATAAGCAGTCAGGTTGGAAGTTGTCCCCTGACAAAAAATCGATCATATTTACTGACAAGAAGGGAATTGGGAAACTTAAGCTCAAAGGTACATGGGACTTGTGGCGATTTGACAAAAAGCAAATCAAACGAGTTCGGATTGTCAAAACGGCTGACGGCTACTATGTCCAGTTTTGCGTCTCAGTCGATGTAAATGAGCAATTAAAGGCTGCTGATGCAACTGTTGGCCTAGATGTAGGCTTAAAGGATTTCTATACCGATTCTAGAGGCAAAACTGAACCTAATCCAAGATTTTATCGGACAGGGGAGAAGCGGCTAAAGTTCTATCAACGCCGAGTTTCCAGAAAAAAGAAAGGCTCAGCTAACCGTAAGAAAGCTATTAATAAATTAGGCAGACAGCACCTCAAAATAAGCAGGCAGCGTGAAGAGCACGCCAAGAGACTGGCGCGCTGCGTAATCCGGTCTAACGACCTGGTTGCCTACGTTCGCGCAGCGTGCCGTAAGGCAAGATTTGAGAGTTAAGAATCTGGTCAAAAATCATTGTCTGGCTAAGTCTATTAATGATGCTGGTTGGTATCAATTCAGAAAATGGTTAGAGCATTTTGGTCAAAAGTTGGGTAGGGTCACTGTCGCAGTTAATCCTGCCTATACGAGCCAAAACTGTTCTGAATGCGGCGAAGTTGTGAAAAAGTCCCTATCGACTAGGACTCACGCCTGTAAATGTGGTTGTCAATTAGATCGCGATCACAATGCCGCAATTAACATTTTGAACAGAGCCTTGGGTACGGTGGGGCACACCGGAACCTGGATCATCGATCCGTTCGCGCAGCGGAGGCCGTAGGCCACGCTACGCGAACGGGTCTCCCGAAACGCTTTAGGAGAATCGGCCTCTACTCTTCCTGATTCCGGTCTGGGGGAGCAAGCTGGCTCGTTGATTAAAGAATCCCCGTTCTTATAGGACCTATGCTTTATAAACATATTTCTTTACAAAAAACTTGACAAATTTTAGGAATTATGAATAGGAAATAAATAGGGCTGGCTGCATGAAGGCAGAAGGCATACCCGACAAGGCTTTCAAGCCTTTTTTC
>NZ_JAAHHU010001012.1:0-1794 GCF_010672095.1 Moorena sp. SIO3I6
CCCACCCTACATCTACATCAACCTTCAAGGTTATTAATCCGTTGGTGGGCAGTGCCTAGCAACCCGATTGCCAGCTGATCTGATTTGTCTGGCCCACTGCCCACCCTACATCAACTTCAACCTTCAACTCTATCCGCTAGTTTTAATGTTGACCTCGATCCAGGACAGTATTATCTAAGCATTGATGGTACTGGCCAAGGAGACTTCGATACCGGATATACTGATTACGGCAGTTTAGGACAATACTCTATTAGAGCTGATTCCTAAAGAGAAAATAAAGGAAAACTGGACAGCGAGCAAAAGGAAGTAAGCTCAGCACACTCACCTCAATATTGCTAACTCTAGAGAAGAAAAGTTTGATGAGTCGTCTTCCAGAAGTTGCCAAACCACACCGCCGACTTTACCCTAGCGATCTCAGTGACCGAGAGTGGGAAATTATTAAACCGTTGTTACCGCTTCCCCAAGGATTTGGAAGACCTAGAACCGTAGACCTCAGAGAAATTCTCAATGGAGTCTTCTATGTACAGCGCACTGGTTGTCAGTGGGAAATGTTGCCCCACGATTTCCCCCATCACGGGACAGTATACAAATATTTCCAGAAATGGGAACGCCTAGGATATGGGCCGAAAATCCATGACACACTACGACACCAACTCCGAGAAAAGTTGGGACGATTTGAAAAATCAACAGTAGCGATCGCAGACTCACAGTCGGTAGAAACGACGGAAAAAAGGGGGAGGTGTACGGGTACGATGGCGGCAAGAAAGTCAAAGGTCGTAAACGCCATTTGGTAGTAGATTCTCAAGGTCTAATGATTGGGGTGTTAGTGACTGAAGGCAATGCCCCAGAACGTTTGGGAGCAGCTACAGTAATTAGCGAAAACTCAGAAGAACTTTCTCAGACAGAAATAGTTTGGGTAGATGGAGGATATTCGGGTCAGAACTTTGCACGGGTTGTTCGGCAACTCTGTGGGGCGGGTGTCGAGGTCATTAAACGTCTTACTGACACTTTTGAGATTTTACCCAAACGTTGGGTGGTTGAGAGAACTTTTGGATGGTTAAATCGGTATCGCCGTCTGAGCAAAGATTACGAGATGCATGTCGAGAATAGTGAGGCAATGATTTATGGGTCTCTAATTCGATTGATGATTCGTCGATTAGCCTCTTAATCTTTACTTTAGGAATCAGCTCTTATTGGTACGATTGCTTAAATCCTGCAATATTTAGCCTTATAAACTTTCCTCAACATCTTCCGGAGTCAAAGGGGATGTTGAGGATGTATAGTAATCCATAAGAGTTAATTTATAGCTAATTTATAGTAAATATAAACAGCTCAAATACCTTGACATATATTGATGTCAGGGAACAAGACTAAAACTAGACCAAATTCCTGAAATCATTCCAGCGCCATGATTATAGCTTACTTTACCAATCAGCTCTGAGAACTGTGATAATTAAGCGAATTTCGTTTAAAATTAAGAGCTGATAAACTTTGCTTACAAATATTACAAAAATTAGGGTTTTTTTATTACGCTGTAGATGTAGTAAAGCTCAAAAAAAATCCAGTTTTTAGGCTAATTTATATTTCTTTTCACAGAGAAAAAAAGTCAGGAGTGAATCATGGTTACTTTCGCGGATTTAGACACTTTCACCAGGAATTTCATCAGTCGCAATGGGGAGTTTAGGCTCTTAGACCGCACTGATGTGTTTAAGTTTAGGGTCTCAAACAACGGTCAAATTAAACTCAATCTATACAATATTAGTGCTGGTGATAATGCTAACTTCAGACTCTACC
>NZ_JAAHHU010001013.1:0-1792 GCF_010672095.1 Moorena sp. SIO3I6
TATCGTGTTTAGGCACTCCCATTTCCACTAATCGGTTGGCAAGTCCCTCTTCCGTGCCATCATGCTGAATCCAAATTTTTCCACCCTTGATATCAACATGTAAAATACAGCCAAAATCACGTTTATTCCCACGCCAACCAACATAGAGCAGTTGGTAGTGATCCTGCTCTGTATCAAAGACAGTCTGAACCTCGTATTCTGGTGCAATTGTTTGCCGTGAAGCCCGTTGAGCACGTTGCGAAAGAAGATGTCGAATATACTGGCGATATTGCTCTACAGCCATTGAACAATTACCTCCTGTTTCACATCATAAATTACTAATCTAATCTGATAACGATCAACTGCTGCCATGATGAAGCGTCGCTGGAAAAAACTTTCATAAATTGGCTCTCGCACAGCCAAATAAAGCTGGCGATCGGGTTCAATCCTTGCCAGTGCATCTCGATAGTTTAGGAATTGCCCCAATGCCATATGAAAGTCAGAAACCTTGGATGGACTGATAAAACTTTTAACTTCAACAGCAATTTTCTGATTTTTTCGTTCTGCTGCTAATAGTTGCTCCGCTCCTAAATCAATCTCAAAATATACATCATCGATCCGAATTTCGTAAGGATCTGCCGTGATATGCCAGTTGTCTTTTTCTAAAGCAGTTCTCACAACAAAATGAAACCGATCTTTGACCATATCAACCTTCTCAGCATAGATCGTTTAACCTCGTCTACCCTAATTTAATAAACCTGGGGATATTGCAGTCTCTCCCTGCTGATTCGCACTTGTCTTGCACTCCTTCAGACATATCAGACTATTTAGAGGGCACTACATTATATTGTATATTATCCTTCTTCTGTCAAACTGGGGTCAAACCTTGATTTTTCGTAGGCTGAAATGACGCAAATTCGTTCGATTGTCCCAAAATGACAGAAGAGGAGTATAGCATTTACCAAATAGGCGAGGTACTTTTGTTCTGGGTTTTAGTGCCTACGCGAAGCGCAGCCCTTTGGGCTAATCCCAGGATATTGTAGGGTGCCCCCTCGACAGGGTAAGGCAGCAAGCGCAAAAAAGCAAAACGTTCCAACTCTTAACCAAACCAGCATCATTAGCACCGGTGGGTTGCTGAAAGGTTGGGATTGATGATCGTGATTGTCTTGATGCAGTCGCTCATGGGGGGAACCCCCAAGACCGCGCTGCATCGCTTTTCTGCCATTATGGAAGTAACTCCTACTTGCTTGGGAGGAAAACCGCGCTGGTAGTGATTAACGGCTACGACCAGCGCGGTTATTAGTTTCAGTCTGTACTTATAGTATACATAACTCCTCGAAAAAATGCAAGGGTTAATTTTAAAAAAAAATCTTTATTTACAACTATTATTATTAGCTATTTATAGACTCAGTTAGGTGTTATTTAATTTGACAGTATTTTTAAATTTACTGATCTAAAAAGGGAGCTTATGATCTAAAATTAGGGAGCATAGTTTAGGTAAGAGTTAAAGTACTAAAAAGCCTGTCTACATCATTAGAATAAAATGCGTTCGCGTAGCGTGACCTACGGTCAATCCCATAAGCGCGGAAGCTTCCCTTCATCGCGTAGCGGCTCAATGCTCGCGCATCGCATCCAATACCCGTACCAGATCATGCGATCGCATCCAATACCCGTACCAGATCATGTGATCGCATCCAATACCCGTACCAGATCATGCGATCGCATCCAATACCCGTACCAGATCATGCGATCGCATCCAATACCCGTACCAGATCATGCGATCGCATCCAATACCCGTACCAGATCATGCGAT
>NZ_JAAHHU010001014.1:0-1791 GCF_010672095.1 Moorena sp. SIO3I6
TAGGTGATGCCATTCAGCTTCCTTGGCCCGATGCCAGTTTTGATCATGTTTATGCCATCTGGTTCTTAGAACATGTCTCAAATCCCAAAGCAATTCTGGAGGAAGCGTACCGTGTCCTCAAGCCAGGCGGTCGAATTACCGTAACTGAAACTGATTACGAAACTCACCTGATTTGGCCTGACTCACCTGATTATCAATATTTACTACAATCTTACCGTGAAATGTTCTTATATGCAGATGGTAATCCCTGTATAGGGCGAATTTTGGGACCACTTTTAACTTCAGTGGGTTTTCAGGAGGTCACTAATATACCATGGGCGTTTTATAACTTTGGTAATACTGAAGATCAAGATCTAGAGAAGTTGGTAGAGTATATGCACTCTTGTATACAACCAACTCTCATGGAAATGACACGAAAACTGGGAAAGGATTCTCAAAGGCTAGAAGCCGGTCTAGAATTTTTCCGAAATCTTACGAACCAGCCTGAGTGTGCCGCAGCATTGACAATATATCGGGCATCAGGGAAACGATAGTCAAGTTAAAGACTACAACACTCTTGAATTAGTCTAAACTACTATAATAAATAGTATACTGATGTTTTTGGGTAAATTTTTTAACAAGATATTTTTGTATGGTTACATTTCATTCGGTTTCTCAGAAAGAATCACCAGTGTCTCTGAGTTTTCCTGAGAATAACTCAACTACTCCAGATCGGAATTACCAAAGCCTAGAAGCACTCATTGATTTTTACGAGCAAAAAGATATAAGAAATGACTACTTCCAGTGGTTGCATTCAAGGCCTATCGATCTTTCCAGCATTTGGTTGCTTCTCCATAATCTTCAGGGGATTACTGCAGAGTTTGTTCGCTGGCTCGCTCGCTAGTGCTGTGTCTAGAATCGACGATAATGTTATTCGTTGCTTACTTGTAAAACAGCTCTATGATGAACTTGGAAACGGAAATCCTGAACAGTGTCATACTTTACTATATAATCGCTTTTATCATGCCTTTCATCCCTGGCAACCAGAGTCAATTGCTACCGGGAAGATGGATGCTCTGAACATTAGCTCACCTGGGATAAAACTAAGACAACGACTAGAAGGCTATTTTAATGCTCCTGATCCGACTATTATCATCGCTGCATTTTTGGTAGAAGAGATTTACGCCAAGAAGTTCATTGAATGTCTCAATGAGCAAATCATGCGGACTCAGGAAATTTCTGAGCATGATCTAACTTGGCTCACCTTACATAGCGTGGTAGAAGCGGATCATGCTGGAGATTCTATCCATCTAGCCCGCCGTCTGGATGAGATAGAAGTTTCCCGTAGCCTAGTTTATATGGTGACTGAAGAGGTATGGAATATTTTTATGCGCTTCCAGGATGAGATGTATGCACTCAATCTTGAACTATTTTCAGTAGATATCTCCAGAAAATAGATGAGGTTTAGACGCTTCTGTTATCGATCACTACTTGTGTACCACTACCATTAATCTGAATTATAAATTATATACTCCTACTAAGTCTCTGATTAATGCAGTAGAATTACTATGACTTTCTAGCAGGGTAATCGCATCTTAGTAGAGTTCTAAAAGTCCAGTAACCTGACCTAAAATTTGACTGTAGAATGGCTGATTATACCCTCAGAAAAGTTTGAGGATATCGTTGGTGTGTACCAGTCCTGTTAGTCAACACTCCTGGAGCCTAACCGGCTTCGGTTAATAGATTCAGTCCATCACCTCCAATGATTGCTCCTCAACAATCTTGCATCACCCTCAAAAAATGCCTCACTTC
>NZ_JAAHHU010001015.1:0-1789 GCF_010672095.1 Moorena sp. SIO3I6
GTAGCCTAGTTATTTCACTAGTTAAAGAAATAACCAATCCAGAAGCAATAGTTTTGAGCAAAACACTTTTCAAAATATTTGGACTGTTTCTAAATATTCTCATTGCACTAGAAATTTTAGAGAATATAACCGCTTATCTGCGAAAACATGTTATTCAACTTGAGTTAGTTGTTGTTACGTCTTTAATTGCCGTTGCCCGTAAAATCATTATTCTTGACCTGAAAACAACTTCTGGAAGCCAGGTAATTGGATTAGCAATTGCCATTATATCTCTATCAATGAGTTACTGGATTATACGGAGTACTAGCACAAGAAAACATCATTAATGCATAAGCTTGAGAATACTATGACTAATTTTTTCCAATTTGAAGCCGATTTTGTGGATTCTTTACGGTGCATTCCTATGCAAGTGCGGATGAAATTAGATACTTGCGGCATCAAACTTAAACTGAGCCACTGGCATCAGTTTAATCAACAAGAGCGTCAGCAACTGGTAGAGATACCCTGCACTACGACCGAGTCAATCCAAAAGTATGCAGACTATGTTCAACACCTAGTTATAAACTATACAGGAAAACCCGCTTCTAATTTACCTGTTGATCCCCAAGCTCCCTGGATGAATTCTCAGGTAATTCCATCTACCGTGGCGGAAAAAGCTATGGAATTGGGAGTCGTAGTAACTACTCAACAGTGGGCAGAACTAACTCCTATCCAACGTTTTGCCCTGATTAAACTGACGCGCCCTAGTCATGAAAACAAAAACTTTTTACCAGCACTCAAAGAATTCCAATTAGTTTTTGTTAACCGTTAACCTACCCAACAAGGGACGCCTACGGCGAACACCGTTCAACAAACTCAGACCAAGTCAAATATGTCCCTTAAATCTGGATTAGCTTAACTGCTAGAAGTACCTACCTGATCTACCACGACCTGATCCCGACAAGACTGGTTTTGGGCTTTCTGTATTAGCTCTCGCATTTGATCAAGATGATCTAAGGCTGAATTAAGCTGGCTTTGACGTAATTCTGATGATAGGTTAGAGTGGTTAGCTAGGTTTTCTAGAATAGCTTGAATAGTGTTGAGCAAGATACACAGTTGATAATCTTGACTGGTGCTCAAGTTACTTTTGGGATAGTTGAAATCCTCACACTGTTGGGAATGATTTAATCCTTGACCCTCTATCGGTTTTGACAAAATTACTGTTAGTTTTCTGTTTTGGTCTGTGTTTTGGTCTGTGTTGGGTGACTCTGATTTATGATTAAACCTATCTCCTGATAAAGCGATCGCATTTTCTGCCATCTTCCCAAACTCCTCACCAGGGGGAATGGCTTTGTGGGATTTGTTCACGGATTCTTTGGCTGGGTCTAATTGCTCAACGGTTTGCTGCAATGTATCGACAATTCCATACATTTCCATTGGGTCAAACACTCGCAGCAGGGTTGTTTGGGTGACAATACCAATTTCTTTACCCCAATTCCAAGACACCACCAATCGCCGCACACGACGCTTTTGCATTTCTTGATGAGCTGTCCATAGAGAATCTTCAGGACTCAGCAGAAATAGAGGTGTACTCATCACATCCTGAGCCTGGACTTTAGACAAATTCAGCTTGAGAGACTGAAATTGGACAATATCCCGCTCTGTGACAATCCCCACTGGCATACAGCTATCCTCTCCATGGTCGGAGGTAATGACCACACAACTAACTCGGTGCTTATTCATGAGTCGGGCTAAACTCAATACTGAGACAGTTGGAAGCGCATTAACCACCTGGGGGGTCATCACTTCT
>NZ_JAAHHU010001016.1:0-1788 GCF_010672095.1 Moorena sp. SIO3I6
ACTTAATATGTAATAGCAAAGGGAACAGCTAGGGGAGCATGTCAAATTTGTAATTAGGTACATAGATCCCCCCTAACCCCCCTTAAAAAAGGGGGGAATTAGATTGAAAAGTCCCCCTTATTAAGGGAAACGGGGGATCTGAATCAGGGATTAACAAAACTGACATGCACCCATCAGCTGGTGGGCAGTGCCTAGCAAGACTATGGCCAAGGAAATGAATCTCTGTGAAGCACTGCCCACCCTACTTCAACTAGTTAAGATTAATCCTCTGGTGGGCAGTGCCTAGCAAGACTATGGCCAAGCAAATGAATCTGTCTGATCCACTGCCCACCCTACTTCAACTAGTTAAGATTAATCCTCTGGTGGGCAGTGCCTAGCAAGACTATGGCCAAGCAAATGAATCTCTGTGAAGCACTGCCCACCCTACTTGCACTATTCCTACTGAACTTCCCACACCTCCCACACCTCCCACACTCCCCACACCTCCCTCTCTTTCCCTATTCCCTATTCCCTGTTTCCTGTTCCCTATTCCCTGTTTCCTGTTCCCTAATCTCTGCTTCCAATGCCCGATTTGCCCGCTCCCGTGCTTTGATAGCGTCTCGGTAGTTTGGCTGGTAGCGCACTGCTTTATCATAAGCAGCGATCGCTTTTTTATACTGGTTGCGTTTAACTAATGCATTGCCTAGGCTATACCAGGCTTGGCTGTAGTCAGGTTTATAGTTAACTGCTTGTTGGTAAGATGCGATCGCATCCTTATAGCGTTCCAATTTATAGAAGGTATTGCCTCGACTGTACCAAGCTTGGTAAGGCTTGGATTGTAGTTTAATGGCTTTGTAGTAAGCTTCCAGGGCATCTTCATATCGCTGGACTTGATGGAGTGTCCAACCGCGACTGTACCAGGCTTGATAGGAATTAGGCTGGAGTTTAACGGCTTGATCAAAGGACCCTAAGGCTTCTTGGTATTTCCCCAATTGATTTAAGGTATTGCCCCAGCTATACCAAGCTTGGTAGAAGTTGGGCTGGAATTGAACCGCTTGCTGATAAGACTTGGCTGCATCTTTATACTTTCGCAAATTGCTCAAGTCATTACCCCGCTGATACCAGGCTTGAGAGGAATTCGGTTTGTAGTCTAAGGCTCGGTCGTAGGAGTCTACCGCTGCTTTATATCGGCGCAAATTATGTAATGCCCAGCCCCGTCGATACCAAGCTTGGTAAGAATCGGGTTTGAGTTTCAGGGCTTTGTCAAAGGATGCGATCGCATCAAAATAATTCTTGGACTTAACCTGGACATTACCAAGACTAATCCAAGCATCCAAGTCATTGGGCTGGAGTTCCAGGGCGCTATTAAACGCCTTAATTGCTGCGTCATAACGCTCCAACTGCTCCAAGGTTTTACCCCTACCCTTCCAAGCTGCACTATAATCCGGCTCAATTTGAATGGCTTGGTCGTAAGCATTTAGAGCTTCTTCATAGTACTTCAGTGCAAACAAGGTCTTACCTTGACCTTGCCAAGCTGGAGCATATTCCCCTCGGATTTCTACAGCTCGATTATAAGCATCGAGAGCCTGTTCATAGCGCTTCAATTCTAAAAAGGTTTCCCCCCGGTTATACCAATCCGTAGCATTAGCTCCCCTGAATTCATTCACCATAAAAACCGTTGCCGCAAACCCCAATCCAATCACCCCGGTGTACAGTAACACTTGGTACGGTTTTAGTCTGAATCGTCGGGGTTTCGGGAGCAGCGGTTGTATAGATGACGCAATTCCCAACATTAAAGTAGCGCCAGTT
>NZ_JAAHHU010001017.1:0-1785 GCF_010672095.1 Moorena sp. SIO3I6
GAGGACGGATTACGAGTTCCGGAACCTAGGGTGATTGGGGTTCAGCCGGGTGTTTTCCGATCTCCTTAGCTTGATTTGGGTCAAGGTCGAGTAACTGACGATAACATGCGATCGCATTATCCCATTTCCCCTGGGCTATCAAACACTCTCCTAACTCGTAGTAAGCTGCCCATAAGCTGGAGTCACGCTCAATCGCATTTTGGAAACAAGCAATGGCTCGATCCGGTTTACCCTGAGCCAGGAACGCTTTCCCTAGTTTATAATGCCCCTGAGCCTTTGCTGATTTGGGTTTCAGGCTCAGAGTCTGATACCAACACTCAATTTCCTCGTCTTTTTTCCCCAGCTGAGAATAGATTTCTGCCAAACTCCAGTAAGCCTCAGCAAAATCTGGCTGGAGGCTAAGAGCATGGTAGTAGGATGCGATCGCTTGCTGCCACTGTTGTTGACTACTGTATAGATTTCCTATTTTAGCATAGACTTGCACTAAATTCGGTTTGTCATCGAACACTCTAGAGTGCCAGAAAATTGCATCATCAAACCGACCCATCCCTTGCAAGATATTGCCTAAAACTCGGCAAGTCGAGGCAAAATCAGCTCGATTTGGGGATGGACTTTCCAAAGCTTGCTCACAAGCGGTAATTGCGTCAGTTAAGTAAGTGTACATCATGAGAGGGAACAGGGAACGGGGAATAGGCAATAGGCAATAGGCAATAGGCAATAGGGATGGAGCGCTACTTAATTAAGTCTTGCCGGTTGCATGCATGCCTGTTGCCTTTCCTTATTAACTCTTGCCTGTTACCTTTCCTAATTAAAGTTATGTTCACATCTCAAATCAAGCATTAAGCGGTCAGCGGTCAGCGGTCAGTGGTCAGCGGTCAGTGGTCAGTAGTTAGCGGTTAGTGGTCAGCGGTCAGTGGCCTTTGGCACCTCAAAGATCGTGGCACAGGCTTCGACGCTGTGATCTAAAGCATAAGCTGATAGCTGATTGCTGTTCGCGCAGCGTGCGCGTAGCGCTAATCGCTGATTGCTGTTCGCGCACGCTGCGCGTAGCGCTAATCGCTGATTGCTGATAGCTGAACGCGCACGCGTGCGCGAATGCGCATATGCTGATTACTGACCTACTAAAGTATCTCAAAACCATCGTCAGTTTGATTAATTTCAAGATCCAAACCTGAACTCAATTGAGCAATGGTTTGCCCATCGACTTTTAGCTCACCAGTGATCGGGTCGTAAGTCACGTTAGTCTGGTCACTAACCCCTGGAATCACGATTTTATCTTCTCCAGACTGAAACTCAGTAATAATATCCGGTGCATCGTCAAAAAACTCGAAGGTAAATGTATCATTTCCAGGACCTCCGATCGCCACATCACTGCCTGGTCCTATGATCAGGTTATCATTTCCTTCTCCACCCAGCACCACATCATCCCCTTCATCGCCAGTGATTTGGTCATCTCCGGCTCCACCCAGGGCCACATCATCCCCGTCACCACCGCTAATGTCATCGGTTTGATCACCAGTCTGAATAACATCTAGACCACCGCTGCCATCAATATTACTTGGTTGATCGTCTGGTCCTAAAATCACGAAGCCATCTTCGTTAGTTGGGATAACTTCAACATCTGGGTCAGCAACAATAGAAGACATTTACTATAACTCCTTCTTTATCCTAGTTGATATTACCTATCAACTATAATTTATTAATTTTTTTTTTGCCACACTCTTAGTTTTTTTGATTCTCAAATAGTTTTATTTAAATGGCATTATTTGCCTCATTATTGGTTAT
>NZ_JAAHHU010001018.1:0-1785 GCF_010672095.1 Moorena sp. SIO3I6
GGGGCTGATCTGACTTTTTTGAAAATTACTCAACCCACACCAGTCCAACAAAAGGCGTTAGATTTACTTGGTGTTTCCCTATTTGTACCCAGTAAATGACCGACAGAAAATCTGCTATTCCTTACCCAGCATAGGTTGCCCTTTTTGTCAAAGGGGGAACTTCAGTCAAGACCATGATTGAACAGCGATCAATGACATGGGCAATGCCCACCAAGACCCAACCAGAATCGTAGGGTGGGCATTGCGGATCAAGACCATGATTGAACAGCGATCAATGAAATGAGCAATGCCCACCAATAATGACAATCGTAGGGTGGGCAAATAGTGATGTCAATTCCGGAATGTTTGGGAGTTGGAAACCGGCCATAGGTACCCTGGTTGGTGGGCATTGCTCCGGTAAATTCCGGCAGGGTTGGGGGTTGGTTTCAAGCAATGCCCACCCTACAAAATGCATACTTTGTTGTCACCCCGTGAGGTTTCAAGCAATGCTTTGGGTGGGCAAAGTAATGGTGAATTCCGGAAGGTTTGGGAGGCATAGGTACCCTGGTTGGTGGGCATTGCTCTGGTCAATTCCGGCAGGATTGGGGGTTGGTTTCAAGGAATGCCCACCCTACAAAAGCTACAAAAGCGATCGCGTAGCGGCTCCAAAGGAGCATCGCACTACAAAATGCACCCTGGTTGGTGGGCATTGCTCCGGTAAATTCCGGCAGAGTTGGGGGTTGATTTCAAGCAATGCCCACCCTACTAAATGCTTACTGCTTGGTGGGCATTGCTCTGGTCAATTCCGGCAGGATTGGGAGTTGGTTTCAAGCAATGCCCACCCTACAAAATGCGTACTACAAAATGCGTTCGCGTAGCGGCTCCAAAGGAGCATCGCACTAGAAAAATCTCCTGAGCCTGAGGGTCGAGCGAGGAAATATGGTGAAGGTAAAACAGTTCTTGAGTTTTCGGTGATGACGAAGGGAGTTAAACTAGGAAAATTTTTGGCATTGAATCGAGCTGCACCAGTTCACACTCAGGCTTTTGGTCACCTAGAGAGTCTTGAAGGGAAGTGTGGGAGGTGTGCTAAGTTGGGACAGTTTGGGAAGTTTGGGAATTCGACTAATATCTAGTTATGAGAAATCCTAAAAAGCAGTTAACACTATTATCATGGACTCACTATATGTTTGGGGGATTTTTTGGATTTTACTCCCTGTTTATACTAATGTTGTATATCCCTTTTGGTCTGTTCATTATTGGTGCAACTGACTCAATTCCTGCAGACTTATCAGGAGAGTTATCAGACTGGTTTAAGTTATCACGAAATGTGTCATCAGACTTGCCTGGCTATTTGCTAGTCATTTCTGGTGCCATACTTTTCATCCTTGGAGAAGTCTTTGCTTTTGCTATCATTCTCTCTGGCTATATGCTCAGAAAAAGCAAGAATTATTGGTTTTCATTTATGATAGCTTGCCTACTCTGCTGGTTCAGACCATTTGGCACACTTGTTGGAATTTTAACGATTGTTGTTCTATCTCGGCAATCGGTAAAAAAATTATATCCTTTTAAGTATTAAAAGGGAATCGGGAATCGGGAATCGGGAATCGGGAATCGGGAATCGGGAATCGGGAGTCGGGAGTCGGGAGTCGGGAGTCGGGAATCGAAAGCAAGGAACAGGGAAAAATTTTTGTGTATCTCATTGTCTTGATCCAAAGCGCGAGTGGGGGTTTCCCACAAGACCGGGCTGCATCGCTACTATAAGAACCACTGTAGTTAGTATTACTATACTTGTGATTAGTGTAAGGG
>NZ_JAAHHU010001019.1:0-1783 GCF_010672095.1 Moorena sp. SIO3I6
GTAACTTCTCAATAACCGCTGTGGGGTGAAAGAGATAGGTATAGAGTTAGCCCCCTTGTCAAGAGTGCATAAATCTGGTTAAACAAAGGTATGCTAGAAAACTCTGTGCAAGTAAAAAATGAGCAACTCAGCGACCTTCATGAGGTCGAGGAGCTGCGTGCGCTTGTCAGACAACAGGCTGAAACGATAGCAGAACTAGCCAAGCACAATCAAGAGTTAAGCAAGCGCATCCGTGAATTGGAGGAAGAGTTACGAGCGAAAAAGAAACTGAATAAAAAACCCCAACTCAGTGCGAGTAAGCTCAATCAAGGGAAGCAGCTAGAACTTAAGCAAAGGAAAGGTAAACGTCCGGGTTCAGCTAAACGGAGTAAGAAAGATAGCTTCGTGGTGGACACCGAATGGAAAATAGAACCCTCTCAACTGCCAGTTGGGGCAAAATTTAATGGATACCGAGAATATGATGTTCAAGAACTTCGCATAGAAAGAAATAACATCCGCTTCTTGTTAGCCGAATATGTGTTACCAGGTGGAGGGGTAATTAGTGCTCAATTACCGCCACAGTATCAGAATACAGGACATTATGGCCCGCAACTAGTGGGATATATCTTGCACCAGTACTATCACAATCGAGTGACGCAACCTTTGATTCATGAGCAGCTACTGGAATGGGGTATCGAGATATCGGTTGGTCAAATCAATTCTATCCTCAGCGCAAAAATAGATGTGTTTCACACTGAACAGGCATCGGTTTTAGGGGCAGGATTAGAATGCTCAGAGTATGTTCACACCGATGATACCGGAGCACGACACAGTGGGAAGAACGGGTATTGCACGGTGATTGGTAATGAATGGTTTACTTTCTTTGCGAGCACCCCCCAGAAGACTCGACGCAACTTCTTATCGGTATTACAAGGCAATGCCCCGATTTATGTACTCAATCAGGATGCCCACCAATATTTAGCTTCCTATAAGTTAGCCGACAAGCATATGAACCGATTGAGTTTTGGTTCAACGGTGCTAGGGAATAGCCCTGAGCAATGGCAGGACTATTTAGACTCTATTGGCATTGTGCAGACCAAAGTAGCACAGAGGGTCACCGAAGCCGCTCTGCTGGGTGGATTAATCGAGAGTGGCATTAACCGAAAATTGCTGATTCTCTCAGATGGAGCCAGACAGTTCAATATTCTCATTCATGGGTTGTGTTGGGTTCATGCTGAACGAATCATCCGCAAATTAGAGGGGAGTACCGCTGAATTTCGAAACAACATTGAGGAAGTCCAAAGCCTTCTATGGGAGTACTACCAACAGTTAAAAGCCTATCAAGATCACCCGAGTGCCGACCAACAAGAGTACCTATCTGCTCGGTTTGATGAAATCTTTGGTCGGTGTTATCTGCACCACCCCACTCTGAGCAACGCATTGAACCAATTTAGACAAAACAAGGAGCAATTGCTTCGGGTGCTCGACAAACCCAATATCCCTTTGCACAATAATGCCGCCGAATCTGACATCAGAGAATTTGTGACCCGTCGAAAAATCAGTGGTGGCACTCGCTCTGAGGCCGGACTTCAAGCCAGAGATACCATGATTGGTCTGAAAAAGACCTGTCGCAAATTAGGGATTTGTTTTTGGGCGTATTTACTGTCCCGCTTGCGAGGGGATGACAAAATCCCCCCCTTACCAGATTTGATTCGACAAAAGGCTATAGAGCATCGACTGGTGGGTAGCCCTGCCTGATAAATTGCTGATCCAATTTGTCAACCAGCGGTTATTGAGAAATTGC
>NZ_JAAHHU010000102.1:0-23117 GCF_010672095.1 Moorena sp. SIO3I6
CTCACGTCTGTAAGTGTGGTTGTAAATTAGACCGAGACCACAACGCCGCAGTCAATATCCTGAAAAGAGCCTTGGGTACGGTGGGGCACACCGGAACCTGGATCATCGATCCGAACACTTCGGGAGACCTGACCTCTACTGTTCTTGGTTCCGGCCAGGTTCAGCAAGTCGGGTCGTTGAGCGAAGAATCCCCGCGTATGCGCGACCGGGGAGTGTCAAAGAAATGAGGTATTAATAATAGAAGTATTCAGGAGCAAGATCGATGCTACCCCTGAGTTATTGTCCTTACCTTCCCTACCAGTAAAATGCCCTTGAGGAAATTAAGTATTTAATAAGTTAGTTAACTATGTAAGTATGACGTAGAAGTATGACCTATGAATGATCAAGGATGAAGTATGAAGATCGATGTCACCGCTGAGTCATTGTCCCTATCTCCCCTACCGCTAAAACGCCCTTTATTAATGGTTGGTCACGGCACTAGAGACCCCGATGGGCGTCAGACTTTCCTTGATTTTGCCCAGACCTATCAAACCTTGAACCATTCTCGACCAGTAGTGCCTTGTTTTTTGGAACTAACAGGTCCAACTATTCAAGAGGGAGTAGAGAGTTGTGTCCAGCAGGGTTATACAGAACTGACTGTATTACCGATTTTACTGTTTGCAGCTCGCCACAATAAATTTGATGTTACTAACGAGTTAGACCGGGCCAGGGCAAAATATCCCCAAGTCAAGTTTCACTACGGGCGTCATTTTGGAATTACTACTGGAATTCTGGATTTATGGCGGCAACGGTTTGCCAAACTTGACCAACCCCAAGCAGAGTTACCCGTTAGCCAATTGAAGGGTCAAGCTTCCAATCTAGAACCTTCCACAAAACAACCTTTACCCTTAAGAAAAGACACAGTACTTCTATTTGTTGGTCGTGGGTCGAGTGACCCTGATGCTAATGGTGATGTCTACAAAATGGCTCGCATGCTCTGGGAAGGCAGTGGCTATAAAACTGTGGAAACCTGCTTTATTGGCATTACCCATCCTCGCTTAGAAGAAGGCTTCCGTCGCGCCCGACTCTACCAACCTAAGCATATTATAGTACTTCCTTACTTCCTATTTACCGGGGCTTTAGTAAAAAAGATTGTTGATATCACAGCTCAGCAGCAGAAACTTTATCCAGAGATTCCCTTGACCTGTTTACCAGAAATGGGAATTCAGCCTCAGCTGCTATCTGTGCTCAGGGACCGAGAAATCGAGGCTCAGTTGGGGCAAGTGCAGATGAATTGTGAGATGTGTAAGTTCCGGTTAGCAGCGATTGATAATGGTGCTGACAACGGACACTCCCACCACCATCACCACGGGCATGACCATCACCACCACCACTCTCACCAGCATAATCACAATACCCCAGATCCCTATCAAGATTTGGAAAAATACCACCAGCGTATTTGGCAAGCACCCTAGGGTTGGCCGGTTGAAGGTTAACAGGTTGAAGGTTAACAGGTTGAAGGTTAACAGGTTGAAGGTTTAAGGTTGAAGGTTGAAGGTTTAAGGTTAATCCAGACAACTTCCAACCTATACTACAAGGGACCCCTGGGCAAGAACAACATTCAACCCAAGAACCTACCCTACACTGAACGCCAAAGGCGAACAACCCCATAACCTTCAACCTTCAACCTCCAAGCCCATAACCTTGGCCTATTGGCCACGCTTCGCGAACAACCTTAAACCCCATAACCTTGGCCTATTGGCCACGCTTCGCGAACAACCTTAAACCCCATAACCTTAAACCCCATAACCTTCAACCTGTTAACCTTGGCCTATTGGCCACGCTTCGCGAACAACCTTCAACCCCATAACCTTCAACCTCCAAGCCCATAACCTTTTTTGACTGACCAATGTCTCAAGACTTTAATGTTGGCGATCGCGTAAGAGTAATTACATTACCACGCTACGTCAAAACTGCTGAACCAATGCCAATGCTGCGACCTCCTGATGTGATTAAAGTTGGGGAAGAGGGAGTAATCCTCGACCGACGTCCAGGAGGATACTGGGGCGTTCGCTTTTCTAGAGGAGCATTTCTGATCGATAGTCAGTACATTGAGTTAGTTCAGGAGGAAAATCCAAACCCCTAAAGCCTCCTAACCCCTAAGTGCTAATCGCTTTTTCCTGCTGATGTGCTTCTACCCATGTACCTTATTTACAAGATGAGCTTAATATTATCCATAGCGATTACAATTTTGCAGTGTGGACGTGACTTGGGAGATAGATGTGTACGGCTTCCTAGAGTCCCTCGGAATTGCCAACCCTAGGGGAAGTGGCTGGCTGGCAGTCATATTAACTTTCGGATTGGCATGGGCAGTGACTAGATGCTTGATGCCAACTTTACGCTCATTTGCCCTGGAGGTTGGTTGGGCTGACCAACCCAATGCGCGACGGCTTAACCAAGAACCCTTACCCAATGCAGGAGGCTTAGCTATCTATACCGGAGTGGTAGCTGCACTGGTACTAGCTACCCTCCTGAGACCGATTGTCATCGAAGGGGTGTTAGCTCAAGTTCTGACTATTCTCCTGGGGGGCTCGGTTCTGGTACTGGTAGGCTTTATTGATGATCAATTTGGTTTGCCTGCCTATGTACGCTTGTCGGTTCAAATTATTGCTGCCCTGTTGTTAGTGGCTAGTGGTGCCGGGATTAAAGCTACCTTCGGGACTCCGATTGATGTCCAACTCTCCATGTTACTTACGGTTCTATGGGTTGTGGGTATTACTAATGCCATTAACCTTATGGATGGGATGGATGGTTTAGCAGCAGGCGTCAGCTTTATTACTGCTATGAGCCTGTTAGCGGTTTCAGCTCAGTTTCCCAGTCGTGCGGCAGCAACGTTGCTGCTGGCAGCTCTAGGGGGGTCAGCTCTGGGATTTTTGCGCCATAACTTCCATCCTTCCCACATTATTATGGGAGATGCAGGTGCGTACTTTTTCGGCTATGTACTAGCTGCCAGCAGCATTTTAGGGTCTTTAAAAGTGACTACGGTATTTGCCCTAGTCCCCCCAGTAGTATTTTTGTTATTGCCAGTCCTAGATACTACTCAGGTATTTGTGCGGCGGTTGATCAATGGTAAAAACCCTTTAACTACCCCAGGTAAGGACCACCTACATCACCGCTTGCTAGCCTTTGGTTTCTCCCAGCGCTATGTCGCCCTTATCCTTTGGGGCATTACCTTAGTGTCTAACTGGCTAGCCATGAAACTGCAAGAGATGACTCCTCGGGTGATTTATGCCACGACAGGGGGTATCATTTTGCTGTTAGGCATTACTGTTTTGCAAAGAATTAGAGCAAAATAAAGCGTTCCCCAATTGTGGAATGATTAAGGGTAATAGGTAATTGGTCATGGGTCATGGGTAATTGGTAACTGACCCAACTCTACTTGATATCCCAAACGATAGTCAGCAATGCCCTGGTCAGTGCTGGCAAGAGCAGTGTGTGTAGGGCGTAAGCTGAGTACTCTTGCTCTGGACTTAAAATATTAAGATATATTAAATTGTCAATTAAATTGACATATTATAAGAGACCGCTGCTAAAATTAATGGTGGGTCTGACCCCATATACCATAATTTGTATTAAATGATATAATAACCAACTTATTATTATATCCCGATTTAATCACCTGCTTTGAGGCGATTTGCTAGCAACATAGCCGCCCTCTTCAGTAAGCAGCAAGACTAGCGCAATTTAACAGATCACTTCTTGATGCAGTCGCTCATGGGGTGGCCTCCTTTGACCGCGCTGCATCGCCATCGTAAAACTTGAGTCAAGCTCCATCTCAAGATGCAATAGCGAGTGGGGGTTTCCCCCAATGGCTATGCTGCATCGCTTTACCAAATTTCTTGCTTGCAGCGGTTAAAGATGACCAATTACCCCTTAATCAAAATCTTACTACCAGCTGTAGTTATCTCCAGCACTATATTTTCCAGTTTGACCTTACCGTTTGTTTTCAACAAATCAAAACCAATCGTTGTTGAAGTTAAACCGTTTTTCAATGTCGAACTTAAACCCATCTTCCATGAAGACCATAAGGATTTAGCAATTCCTTATCTTGGCGTTGCCATCCTAGTGAGTGTGTTAGCTGGTCTTGGCACTGTTGAAGTGGGAAGGCAATGGCAAAAATACCAAGCATCAGTCAGAGAAAAAAAGAGACAACTCCTCCAACAGATCGAATCCCTCAACCAAGCCGAATCCGAACCAGAGGAGCAACCAGATGTTCCAGAATACCAACCAGATGTTTCAGCAATAGCTCTTACCCAGAGCGATGATTCGGTCAAGTATCGAGGACTAACTCCTCCTAACACTCAATCGTTTGCTGTTCAACAACCCCATGGTGTTGTTGATAGCAATAATGTTATTGAGTTTAAACGCAATAGAATAGCTCAAACTACAGGGATGGCTGTAAATGTCAACCAACTTAAGTTTTACCCTGAATCCCAAAACAATAATTCAGTTCAACTGAGGTCTTCCCCTGTTCCTGCTCTTGCTCTCCTTCAGGATTTGGAATTATCCTCCAGTCATATTATTAAATCCCGTCAGGATTACCAAATCTGCTGGATTAACGTACCTCATTTAAGCAGACGCTTATTAGCCATTAACGTTGATGGTCAATACTACAGTTTTTTACGATTAGAAAAAACTCAAGAACAACTTATCGCTATTTTGTCTAAGGTAGCTGATCAGCTCGATAAAATAGTAATTACTCATATCGATAAAGGGTATGTAATTTGGAATTGGGAACCGGAGGTATTATCTAATAATTAATTTTGATTATTTTTAAATTAAAACTGTTGGACAACATATGAATACTGAGGAAATTCAGTCACAATATTCCCTTGGGGAAAGAGATTTTAGTGGAGCTGACTTAAGTCAAGTCAACCTCAGCCAGGTAAACCTGGAACGGGTAATTTTATGGCGAGCCGACCTCAGTCAGGCAATTCTTACTGGGACTAATCTCAGTAGCGCTGATCTCTGGGGAGCTAATTTGAGAGAAGCCAACTTAAGTCAAGCTGTTTTATGTGGTGCTAATCTGGGTGAGGCAGACTTGAGCGATGCTATTCTACACTTAACTAACTTCGATACTACACTATACAATTTTTCCACTAAGTTTCCCCCAAATTTCGACCCTACCAAGGCAGGAGCTTATTTAATTGCCCCCGAGGCTTTACTAACGGAAGCTAAATTGAGTGGGGTAGATCTCAGTGATACCAATTTAAGGGGTGCGAATTTGACCAGAGCTGACCTCTGGAAAACTAACCTCAAAGGTGCTGATCTCAAAGAAGCTAATCTAACCCGTGCTTGCTTAATTGGGGCTGAGTTGCAGGATGTTGACCTAACAGGAGCTAATTTAAGCCGCTCCAATCTGATGGGGGCAAACCTCAAGGGTGCTAAGCTTCTAAATGCAACCCTGAGCGGTATACTCTACGACGAAACCACTCAGTTTCCTGACGATTTTGACCCAGTGAAGGCAGGAGGACATTTAATTGCTCCTGGTGTATCTCTACCAATGGCTAACCTGAGTCAGTCAAATCTCAGTGGTGTGGACTTAAGTGAAGCAGACTTATCCCAAGTTGACCTGAGTCAGGGTCACTTTTTTGGTATATCTTTGCTTAGAGCTAATTTAAGGAAAGCCAATTTAAGAGGAGTTCAATTCTGGGAAGCGGATCTACGAGAAGCCGATCTACAGGAAGCGGATTTGCGGGGAGCGGACTTATGGTTAAGCTTAGTTAGTGGCGCGGATTTCAGGGGAGCAGATTTAAGCAGAGTTCACTTGTTTGGAGTAGATCTGTCCGCCACTAATCTCGAAGGGGTTAACCTCAAAGGAGCAATTTATAACCAAGAGACTAAATTTCCTGAAGATTTTGACCCCACAGCCCATGGCGCATATCTAATTGCTCCCGATGTGTCTCTGTGTGGGCTAAATCTTCAGGGAGCTGACCTCAGAGGAGCTGACTTGAGTATGGCAGATTTGAGTAAAGTCAGCCTGTTCGGGGCAGATCTTTTCTCGGTTAACCTGGAGGGAGTCAATTTCCTTGGAGCACTCTACGACGAAGCCACTCGATTTCCGGAAGGGTTTGACCCCAGCCAACACGGAGCGTACTTAATTGCCCCCGGTGTATCATTTTCAGATCAAGAGTTAAGTGGGACTGATCTGGGGGGAGCTAACTTTAGTAAGGTCAATTTGCTTGGTGCCGATCTGCGCAGTGCTAATCTCGAAGATGCTAAATTTGAGCGATCGCTTTATAACCACACTACTCAATTTCCGGAAGGGTTTGACCCTAGGAAGTTGGGAGCATATTGCATTGTGCCCGTTGCTTCCCTGTCAGGGCGAGATTTGAGTGGAGCCAATTTAGGAGGAGTTGACCTAAGTCAAGCTGATCTAAGTGGGGCTAATCTCAGTCAAGCTGACCTTTGGGGGGCAAACCTCAGTCAGGCAAACTTGGCAGGGGCTAATTTGACAGGTGCTTATCTGTTAGGGGCAAATTTAACTGGTGCTGACTTAACCAAGGCAACCCTAAGTGGTGCTAATCTCCATGGGGCACAACTTAAGGATGCTAAACTGACTGACGTAGACCTGAGTGATGTTGATTTGAGCAATAGCTTTATCAGTGGGGCAATTATGCCTGATGGCACGCTTCACAACTAATACCGAGTTGCATTCAAAGATAGTAGATTGGTTGGATAGGGAGATGGGGAGATGGGGAGATTGGGAGATGGGGAGATGGGGAGATTGGGAAATTGGGAGATTGGGGGAAGAGAAAGTTGTACGTTTGAGCGCAACTTGGTATAAGCTGTTGTCCATTAAAAATGCATCATAGCAAGGCAAGCATTCAGCCGTCAGCCGTGAGCTAAAAGCTCACGCTACTTGAGGTGCCGTCAGCCGACTTAACTCAGCATTATTCTAATGCTTACCTGTTTTATTCAAATGCTTTCCTCATCAATAAGCATGTGCATAGCCCATAAGCTGAACGCGCACGCGTGCGCGTAGCGCATTAGCTGATAGCTGATAGCTGATAGCTGATAGCTGAATGCTTACACAGCAAGGCAAAAGGCATGCATGGCTATTGGCAAAAGTAGTTTAGATCGGAAAACTCTGAACGAAGGTTGTCTGAAAGTCAGCGTTATAGGTGGCTTGGTGGAGATTGATCAGTACAACTATGTGCTGTCTATTGGGGGATAAGCGAACTTCTCTGATCGAATATTTCCTTATAGCTTCACGGTAATTGTTTAGTTTACCTAGGGTGAGTTGGCGATAATTGTAATTAATGACTAGCTGCATTGAAGCCCGGTCTATATTAGACATTCCTCCAGACAAAACTGAGGGAATATAAATTTGTTCTAAACGAATCTCTAGTGGGTCTTTTTCTTTATCCACCAAAACCTTAACGGTTTCAGTGCCATTGGGTTGAATGGAACGCTCAATAATTGGCAGTTTTAGTCCTACTTTTAGTTGATTGAGTCCTAAGCTCTGTCTTATTCTTTGGGTTTTCCTTAGTAAGCTATCTTCAGCGTCTTTAGGAGTGAGATTGGAATCCGAGTAGTTATAGTTAGTTTCTAGACAACCCTTCTTGACACAAGCGTTAGTGGCTACATCGACAATTTGGATTTTGGCAGTAGGAACCTTTGTGACATGGTTTCTAGCACTTTCGAGATAAATATAGTTGCGGCTATCTACAGAAAAACCTGACAATCGACGATTAGTTTTGACAATAAGTGCTAATCCCTCCTCCCCAAGCAATAGTAGAAAGAAGCTAGCAACCAACAAACTTGAATATAAATAAAAGCGTTTCATACGATCACCTATACTCTTTCGACTTCCCTGGTCTTTCCATTAGTCTTTAGAATAGCAGTGATGATGTTTGTATAGATCAAATTACTTTAAAATCAGAGATAGTCTCAATCCACACCCTTGCTCCTACAAAAAAGCTCATCAAAGTTACTTATCATTTAGCAAAACTATAATAATACCCATCCTGGCGATGGACACATTGAATGTAGTTGCGAGATGCGCTCAAGACCTTGTTGGACGAATCCTGATCAGCCCCGATCAGATCAAAATTTCCTTTGGCTCTGACGGTCTTGATGCGAACCCCTTTTAATCCAGCATTCTTCCCAGCTACCACATTAACGATATCCCCGGTTTTCCATCCCTTGACAGGATGCTTGGGTTTATACCCTTTGCGAGGAAAGCCTATCCCATCCATCTGGATTACCTGACGACAACCGTGACCCATCGCTTTGATTAAAAGAGGTTGTCTGGTGACAATCTCCAATGTGGCCACTTCCCCGACACAGGCGGCATCAATCCAGTGACTCTTGGGTAATCCCAGCTTGATACGGTTGTACTTGGTTCTGCCCCCAGTTCCTACCTCTACGGACAATCCAGTTTTTTTCAAGCTTTGGTAAAGTTTCCAACGGGTGGAGTTGACCGCCGCTGCATCTAATAGTGGTTGCTTTGCTCTAGCTAAAATTCGCTTTAGGACATCGGGTTTCCCCAATAAAAAATCCTGAGCATTAAGATTTCCTTTGGCCTGATTACACCGATGGCAGGCTAGGGTTAAATTACTGACACGATTGGTTCCTCCCTTTGATTTGGGAACTATGTGTTCGATCTCTAGCTTGACCGAGTGTGCCCCACAGTAAACACATTGACGATCCCATTTCTGATACAAGTACTCCCGCACTTCATAGCCCATCAGCTCCCCCTGTTGGTACTCTATGCCAGAGATTTCAGGATTTTGCAGCTTTTGGGTATCAAACCGAACTAGCTCCTGGGATATCGAACCAATGGGGGTGAGTTTAATTAATCTCAGCACCCAGGTCATAGTGGTTGCCACTCTGTGCTGTAGGCTCGGAGCCAACCAACCTTCTGGGCGTTTCCGGTTGTTGAAACGTGGCTTTCGATAGCGGCATTTCCTGTTTCTACGGGAACGACGCACTGCCCGACGAGAGTCAAGAGCTGATTTGATTTTGGAGCCACGATGTTCGATTTCAGCTGACCATACCACCTGATTCCCGTACACAATAGCTAGACCAGTCATCTTGGAGCCAGGATCGATCTTGAGAGACATCGGTTTGGGTTCGGCCTCTACCTGCTTTTTCAAGATGATCGTAAAAGGGTAACGGCGATATACAGCCGCCTTACCAGCCGTTAACAGCTTCCTGGCGGTAACGGGACGGCAGGGGTTGAGGGGTTTATGGTTTGCATCTAAAACAAAGACTTCATTACACATGGTTTTGTGTTTACTCCCGTTGAGGGTAAAGTGTGCCTCGCTCGGCTATCAAAGCTTGTGCATGCTCCTGACACTGGCTTCACTAAAATTAACTCATCACCTGTTTAATCAGAAGCGATAGAGCCTGGAGCTGGCTCGCACCCCAGGGTATCTTGACATTGATAGCGTTTACCATTTGGTGAGCTTGACCAATCTGAAGACTCAGGTAAAACCCGATTTGAGCAGGTTTGCTAAGGTTTAGTAATTGGTCTCTGCGCTTTGACCAGTTCCGCTTGGGACCGCGAGTGCCAGGAGTGACTACTGGCATGCCATCAAACAGAGGAATCACCCAAGTTCTACCGACTTTATAGGCTCCTTTAACTCTGCCTTTGCTGAGAAGGTAACGGACGCGAGTGGGGGAAACACCTAGTAAATCAGCGGCTTGTGCGGTAGAAATCATCATGGCTAGTTAACCATTGCGTTAACGAGACTGTTAATTTAACAGAATTTTGGGGAAGATGCAAGGGATAAGATTTTAGGTATTAATTACTAGGTGTAGTCAGGGAGCAGGGAACAGGGAACAGGGAAAAAATCCTGTATAGTGCGTTCGCGTAGCGTGACCTATGGTCAATCGCATTCAGCGCCTCGGTTCCAAGTTTCCAAAAAACTATTGCATTGGCGCACTTATAAGTCCATCGGGTGGCGAGATCAAAGTTAATTACTAGCTACAGTAAATGCGTACGCATTCGATCCAAAGCGCCTCAGTTGGGGGTTTCTCAAAAACTATTGCATTCGCGCACCGATAAGTCCATCGGGTGGCGAGATCAAAGTTAATTACTAGTTACAGTAAATGCGTACGCATGATCAGCGCCTTAGTTTCAAGCTTCCAAAAAACTATTGCATTCGCGCACCCATAAGTCGAGTGGGTGGCGACATATGTGGCTAATAGTATTGATGAATAGCTACAGTAAATGCGTACGCATTATTTGAACTCACCTCAGTTGCGGGTTTCTAAAAAACTATTGCATTAGCGCAGCAATAAGTTCAGTGGTTAGCGATAGGTTTGGCTAATCCTATTAATGACTAGGTCGTAGCAGTGCTCGCATTCCAGCCATTACCCTAGTTCCAAGTTTCCAAAAAACTATTGCATTGGCGCACCGATAATTTAAATGGGTGGCGCTATAGTAAATTTATCCAACCACTTGACAAATGGTTAAACTTATCATAATATCATAAATAGGTTGATACAGCAAGTCCACCGAGACGAGCCGTAACCAACCGGGAGCGAGATGGCAGACCCATAGCTTTGCCCGGCAAGGTCTGCCACTGGCTCTTGCAATCAAGAAGGCCATTTATATAATGACAAATAATCTAAACAAAGATCCACAGACACACAACCAAAGCTGTGCCAAAGCCCAGGTCGATGGATATCAGCAAGCTCTTACCGACTTTGGCATCACTGAATTACTCGCGAAGCTCAGCCATTGCAGTGAAACTGGCTTCCATACTCGCCTACCGATCCAGCCCATGGAAGCTGATGCCATTGCTGCAGTACTAATTCAGCAACTCACTACCAGTCTCAACCCTAGCTGGCTAGCTCCCTATTTCCATGGTTTTCAACATCACCAAGGAGACATCCTCAGTGACCTAGTTACTCTAACACTCAAGCAGTTGCCAAAGTCAACAGCACTGCCAGAAGAGTTTAGGGATCATGCTCGTGCTTCCTGTTTTGATATTGGCGAACGGATCTATTGGAAACCCCTAGCTGACAGTGATACTGACTTCGGTATCGTTATTGGCAAATTCTACAGCTGGGCAAATCATTGTTGTTGCTGGATGTGGTGCTATCTGATTGTGCTGGATTCTGAATCTCCAAGTGCCCTTTGGACAGTAACAGATATAGCCTGGGAAAACAATTTGGTTTCTTTAGCGCTGGAGGTAGCATCATGAGTAAACCTGATTCTTCTTTAACTCAGGCCAAGCAAGAGCTAATTAAACAATACAGCTCCTGTCAACTCGGGATGACACCAAGGCAATTCTACAGCAAATGGCCAGTCACTCACTCAATGATGGCCATGATTTGCTCCCGTTCGGTGGCGACAGTGGGGCGCTGGTTTAGCCGGGGTCGTAATTATCTGCGGCCTCAACCATCGGACTTGCGTCATCTGGCTCTGATGGATTTTTTGTTGGAGCATTTTGAGGAGATTCCCGAAGAACTGCGGAACTTGCTTTGTCCGCCAGAGCAGGATCAGTGCTGACGGCTGTTCGCGAAGCGTGAGCCTTTGGCTCACGGCTGATAGCTGAATGCTTACAAGAAAACTTGTCAATTGTTAATGGTTTTGAAATTAACAATTGACAATTAACAAGTTAGATCGAGAGAGTTGGTAATTTGTATTCCAAGAGATAATCTAGTCCTAGAAAAATCACCTTCCAAATCCGCGCTTACCTCGACGTGAGCGCATTTCTTGACGAATTTGTTGGCGCTGTTCCTCGGTGAGAATACCCCTCATCTCTTCTCGTGCTGACTTGCGAATCTCGCGCATTTGGTCTCGCTGCTC
Organism: Moorena sp. SIO3I6; assembly: GCF_010672095.1. NCBI lineage: Bacteria > Bacillati > Cyanobacteriota > Cyanophyceae > Coleofasciculales > Coleofasciculaceae > Moorena > Moorena sp. SIO3I6. Next base: position 11,807 of record NZ_JAAHHU010000102.1, read on the forward strand.
TTGAGAGAGATTCATACCCTCCCTTGCTTCTCGGAGTTGACGGCGCAGTGTTTTTATAGTTTGGAACCGCCGTTGTTGCTCCGGAGTGAGAATATCCTCAATTTTAGCTTCAGTATTGTTACGGATGTTTTCAAACTGCTCTTTTTGCTGGTCAGTGATGTTAAGTTTGGAGAAAAATGGAGGCATTTCTTCGGCGTTAACTGCCATAGGAAAACTAGTGAGGGTAATTGCTGCGATACCTGCAAGTAGAGAAAAGGGCTTGATGTTCATGATGTTCACTTGTTTTTATTTTTAACTGTTTTGACGTGAGCTGATTTCTGTTTGATGTCTCTATCCTAAAAAGGGCTAGGGTGAAACCACATGAGGCAAAAGACCTGAATTTCTCTAGGACTTTAGTCCTGGGCTAGATATGACCAATGGGTCTTGCTTTACCTTTGACACATGGATTAAGGTTGTTGGTTGTTTGTTATTGGTTGTTTACAACAATTGTGAATGCGCCATCCTATTCAAATTACTAACCACCCAATTCGATTTTTGCTCTACCTGGAGTGGATACTGCTGATCATTACCGCTTTGGTGGAATTACTAAAACTTCCTTTTCCCCCGCTACCTAGGTCGCCACTACTCAATTTAGTTTGCCTGGGAGTATTTGGGTTAATGGGATTGAGATTACCAACAAATCAGCCTATTTATAAGATACTTTACACTGCCGCCGAAATTGGGGTAATTCTATTAGCGTCCATGGTGGGACACATTCGGCTGTTGCAACTGATGTTAATTATATTAGTTGTTCGCAACTGTTTTATCTTTGAGTTCCAAGGTCGCTTAGTGATGACTGGATTTGCGGTTATATTATTCCTAATGAGGCAAATGGTTCGATTTCAGCATCATGCTATGAGGCATCGTCCTCCCTTTAGACCACCTCCTGTGTTCAGAGAACCACCGACAGGGTTGATTCCGGAGCGATTACTATTTATCTTGTTGAGTTCTGTCTTGATATTTGTATTGGTTTTAATCGTTTTGCAGCTATTAGTGGATACTGTACTTTCAGAACGAAAAAGTCGGGAAGACCTGGCACAGGCTAATGCTCAACTGCGTGACTATGCCCTTCGGATTGAAGATATTGCTACGCTGCAAGAACGTAACCGTATTGCTCGGGAAATTCATGACTCCTTAGGACATTCTTTAACTGTATTCAATTTACACTTGGAAGCGGCTTTAATACTATTACAATCTGACCCTGCTGAAGCCAAAGAATTTATCTTAGAAGCGAAACAACTCGGGAAAACTGCTCTGAAGGATGTACGTCAATCCGTTGCTTCCTTGCGTTTAAATCCGTTACAAGAGCAATCTCTAGAAAATGCGATCGCATCCCTAATCGACGATTTCCAAAAGTCCACAGCTATCTCACCTACATACCATCTTAACCTAAAGCGTTCAATCCCTGGCGACATCAAAATCGCAGTTTACCGTATTGTCCAAGAAGGGTTGACAAATATCTTTAAATATGCTAAACCTACTGAAGTAGACATCCAAATTCAGACAGCAACAGATTTACAATTAATTATTAAAGACAATGGCATTGGATTTTCCCTAAACCAGAACACAAGCGGTTTTGGTTTACAAGGAATGCGAGAACGCACCCAAGCCTTAGGAGGAACCTTTAAAATTGAAACAGCACCAGGAGCTGGCTGCAAAATTATCGCTCATTTTCCTTTACCAAAGGTTTAAGCTATAGCGTTTTCAGTTGAGATGTAACCATATCGCAAAGGGAACAGGGAACAGGGAACAGGGAACAGGGTAAAGAGTCCTGATTTTTATTTAAAAATCAAAAAAGATCATACAGGTTTACCTATCAAATACAAACGCTATATCTAGCAATTATAGATGAATTTTGCTAATTTTTTTCCTAATCCCTACTCCCTAATCCCTACTCCCTAATCCCTAAAAATAAGTACCTCACAGAATTGACAACTACTATATAATTATTCATCCTTGATGATTCGTATTTTACTAGTAGATGACCAGAGTCTAATTCGGCGTGGATTAAAAGCCTTGCTGAAGTTAGAAGAAGACTTACAGGTAGTCGGTGAAGCCGAGAATGGACAAACGGCAATTAGTTTGGTAAAAACTTTACAGCCAGATGTTATACTAATGGATATTCGGATGCCTGTGATGGATGGCGTGGCTGCAACTCGGGAAATTTGTCAGCAATTCCCAGATACAAAGGTATTAGTACTAACTACTTTTGATGATGACCAGTACGTTACCCAAGCCATACAGTGCGGAGCAGCCGGATATTTGCTGAAGGATACCCCTCCCGAAGAATTAGCCCAGTCAATTCGAGCTGTCCAAAAAGGTTATACTCAGTTAGGCCCTGGTATAGGCAAAAAAGTCGCTACTCAAATGCGAGACCCAACTCCGAGTCCACCTCCGGGTTGGGAGGAACTAACTCCCAGAGAGCAGGAAATTTTACGACTAATTGCTACCGGTGCTAGCAACCGAGAGATTGCTCAGACGTTGTATATTTCTGAGAAGACCGTGAAAAACCACGTTACTCATATTTTGAGTCGGTTGAATGTACGCGATCGCACTCAAGCAGCCATTTTAGCAAACTCTATGTTGGGGTATTTTAGTGATAATTGATTATTGAGCTAGCATTTGTAAGCAGTCAGCCGTCAGCTGTCAGCTGTCAGCTTTATGAATTCCTGACAGCAGACCTAACAGAGATTAAACGAATGCTTACCTGTTTTATTCAAAAGCTCGCACCTAAAGTAGCACTTATAAATATCTCATGAACAATCTTGCTGATTTCTGATAACATCAAAAATAGGAGATATTTATTATTACTGCTCCCCACTCCCTACTCCCTAATCCCTACTCCCTTTGCTATATATGAGTTCCTATTCTCAATCTGAAACTTTGATAATTGCCTACTTTTTTGGCGCTCTTCTCGCTATCACCGTTATGGTTTACTTGCTCAGAGGTTTTGGTATTCTTACCTTTATTCCTGGTGGTATCCTGTGGCTACTGATCTTGTTATCGATTGGTACAGGACTAGTTTACGGGGTTCAGAAAACTCGACGTTATTAGGGGAATAGGGAGTAGGGAGTAGGGAGTAGGGAGTAGGGGTAATAAAATTGACTGTAGCTTAGCTATCAGCATTTCGGGTATCAGCGTTTTGAGAGTTTTCCGTGAATACTCATGTACTAGCGACTTTCAGTTGATATGATCTCACGATAATTAAATTACCCTTAATAAAAATTTCCCCATCTCCCCATCTCCCTATCTCCCCACACCTCCCAGCCTCCCTACCCTCCCCGCGCCTCCTTAATTATGGGTATTCAACCAGACTTGAGATAAGTCTAAATATCGGTAAGGATTGACCCTAGTACGGCACGACGGAAATAAAGATACTGTAAGCATTCAGCGGTCAGCCGTGAGCCAAAGGCTCACGCTTCGCGAACAGCCGTCAGCTTTCTGTGGTCAGCCGTCAGCTTATTTTCTTCAAAAACTGTTCCCCTAGCGTGGCCAAGAGCTTACCGTGGCCATAGGCCAAGGCCAAGCGTGTGCGTAGCGCATAACCTGAGAGCTAAGAGCTGATAGCTGAATGCTGATAGCTGAATGCTTACAAGATACTATTGAAAAAAGCGAAAGGCTTATATAATAATAATTCTGCTCAGGGCTGATAGTTGAGGGTCCAGGGCCCGTCCGCTGAGGGCTGAAAGTATAATTTATTGCGAAAATCCTTGACTACTAAGTGGTTATAGGGAATAGATTTAGGTTAATCTTGAACAAAAGTGAGGTAAAGACAATCAACATGGAAGCTATTGAACTGGAAGTCAGCCAACTAAAATTTTTACTGAAGCTACTGAGCAAACCGGATTATCGGGCATTGATTACCGAAGCGAAACCCAATTCTAAAACCTCAGCGGGGGAACGAGATCGAATTTGTCGGGAGTTATGCGATCGCAATTTGATTGACTCTAATCAAGAAATCACCAAAATTCAGATCACTGATGCAGGCAAGGAACTCCTCAACCAAGATCAGGCTGAAGTACCAATGAGCACGAAAGAACGCAAAATTATCAAAGCCTGTGAAACAGAACCGACTACTCCCGCCAAAACAAACGTTAAGCCTGCTAAGACCCGCAAGGAAATCATGGAAGGTTTGATAGAACGGGGTTATATCACAGTAGCAGAAACTAAATTCAAAGATGTCTGGATTACTGAAACCGGTATTGAGTACCTATTAAATAATTATAAACCCGTTGGTCGTGGCAATATCAATCTGTCTAAAACCATGTTAGCGGATTACATCGATTTCCTGCGGAAACAGCTGCCAAACTCAACCAGTACAATCTCAGAATCAGATGGAAATTCGACTGCCGCTCTAGTCAATCCCCCTAATCATGAAGAAATATTACAAATTATCAAGAATTTAGACCAGGAACTGGGTACGGAAAACTATTTGCCACTGTTTCATTTGCGCCAAAAGTTACAACCGCCTTTGTCTCGGGAACAATTAGATAAAGCACTGTATAGCTTGCAAGCAGAGGATAAAATTGATATGAGTGCTTTGCAAGAAGCTAACATGTATACAGAGGAACAAATTGAAGCTGGTATTCCTCAAAATACCGGGGCTAGGCTATTTTTCATTATGGTGCAGTAAATTATGATACTAAAGATAGGATAATTGATAGTATCATACAATAACCTGAGGCTGCCTTTTTGTTAATCCTCTATCCTTGTCCACTCTATAGAAGATGGAATTAAAGAGATGGCAACGATCCAGGAAATAATTAAACAAGCCCTAAATCCCTTTGACCCCGTGACCTTTGCTACGGGGAATTTTTGGGAAGATCCAGACAATGGAGCTGTTAATGTCAAATCAATTCATCAACATGAAATCAATCAGATAACCAGCACCCTCAGTGCGGTGAATCAAGACCATCGACCCCGCACTATCTTACTGGCTGGTGATTCGGGTTCGGGGAAAAGTTATCTATTAAAACGGCTCAAAAAGCAGCTCAATCAACAAGCATTCTTTGCTTATATCGGTCCTTGGGCAAATAGCGATCGCATCTGGCGCTATATTCTTAGGGAAACTGTTGACAGTATGCTAAAAGTCCCAGAAGGAGAACAAGAGTCTCAGTTGCTGCTGTGGCTCAAGAGTCTCCCAGCCTTTAAAAAAACCGGTTGGCTGCTCAATGAGCGACAACAGTTTATTAGTGACCTCAGAGCTAGCTATCCAGGGGGAATTCATCGCAATAAAGAGTTTTTTGGAGTCCTCTATGACCTTACTAATCCAGAACGGCATCACCTGGCTTATCAATGGTTAAGGGGAGAAGATTTAGTTGACACTCCTCGGTCATTAGACGCGGGGATTCTGCGGACAGGTTAAACTGAGGTAGCTTCCACAGTCTAATCCTCGCTACGGTAGTCAAAGACCGTCTACCCAGTCGGTTTAGGTTAAGACCTAACTTTCTGGCTACTTTGCGCAAAATATTTGCGCTGCCATTCAAATCGGCATTAATAATTGATTTATTTGCAGAACGGTAAAGTCCGCGCTTAACTCGTCTTCCCGACGCTTTCCACCCAATCGGTTTTTGCCCGAATTTAGGTAGGGAGTCACCGTCAAGAAAACTGGCTTTACTGGTATAAGCCTCTTCTGTTACCTCTAAATGGATGCTATACAGATCGCATAACTGAGAGAGTCTGTCCTTGAGCTTGCCTAAGGGAATCTGAACAAACTCCTGGTTATTCAATCTTCCCATGTTGGAATTTTGTTTAAATCTCTCATTCCAGCCTAGAACGATCGTTTTAATCCCATGTTTTAAGCAGTGGTTTATTATCACCCGAGCAGCTTTATTTATCCCATCTCTTACTCTGTGATTGCGCTTCCGAGTAACCCGATCAAGCCACTTATCCCAATATCCCTGTGGTTTGCCTTCTTTTCTAGTGGCGACCTGTTTATTCCAATATTGATTGAATGACTTTATTGCACGAGAGTCAACCAAAAAAGAATTTCCCAAGGTATCAATGCAAGCGGCTAGATTACTGGAAGTCCCCAGGTCTATGCTTAGAGCCTCATTGGTACTTTGTTGTTGGATTACTGGATCTGGAATCTGGTACGATACTTCTAAGTAGAAGGCTCCGTTCTTTGGCAGGATGGTCCACTCTTTTATTTTTCTTCCTTCCAAATTAGTGGGAAAAGGGAGAGAGAAGCTCTTGATTCCAAACCAGCGCTTTACTGTTAAGCCTAAAGAGAAGTGTAGCTGGCCATCTTTGACTTTTGGCTTTTGACCTCCGGAATTAGGATAAGCGACTTTGAATAATTTCGACCCTTTTAAGTATTTTGGGGGTCTTGGCTTGTCTTCTAGTTGTCCCTTAAACCAACATTCTCTCAATTTTTTGTAAGACTTAAAAGATTCGGCGACGCTTAACAACGTCTGTTGAGCAGGAGTAGAAGGAAGCGATTTGGCAATTTTTGACTTCCCTACGCTTTTCTCGTAGACAAGATCAAATTTACCTGTCAGTATTTTCCCAGTCTTAAAAAATGTTTGACGAGCAAAATAAACTCCCATATTGTAAAGTTTCCCAGACTGTTCACACAAATAAGTCAAAACAGCTTCGGTGTCTTTGTCTGGGTGGAGCAATATTTGCTGGACTCCTATCTGCTTCTTTGTCTTAGCCATCATCGACCTCTATTGGCTTGTCGTTGCTTATATTATAGACTACATTAAAAGGCGTTGCTGAATAGCGAAATGGTTTAACTATAAAGGGTAATTTTTTGATATTTTAAATAATAAATAAGAAGTCTAATTGATAACTCCAACATTGTCTTGATGCAGTCGCTCATGGGGGAAACCACGGCAGTCGCTGGGGGAACGGCAGTCGCTCATGGGGGAAACCACCTTTGGCGGCGCTGCCTCCCCAAGACCGCGCTGCCTCCCCAAGACCGCGCTGCCTCCCCAAGACCGCGCTGCCTCCCCAAGACCGCGCTGCATCGCTTAGATACATTTTTAGGCAAAGCAATTTAGTTTTTTCATCGTAACCACGCTCAGTTTTAACCTCTATAAATTGTCGCCCGCATTCGTTGCATTTATATCTTTGTTTTCCTCTTTGGTGACCATATTTATGAGTTTTATGGCTATGACATGCGCGGGCATTCCATGGTTTTATTTTTATAATACCATTTTTTGATTCAGCAACGCCATTGCTCTAGTTGATCCCAAGCGCGTCACTTTCCCAGAATTTGAGCAAATCCCATGGTTGCTGTCACCAATCGTAAAAGATAGCGATCGCGCGATCGAACTGATGGAGCAATTAGTTGACGAAATGGAGCAGCGTTACCGGAAATTTGAACAAGCCAAGTGTGCTCACCTGGATGCTTATAATCAGCAATTGATTAATAAACAAATTTTACCATTACCTCGGATAGTCTGTATATTTGATGAATATGCTGACTTCATGGCTGAAAAAGAAATCCGCAAAGAGTTAGAATCAAGTATTAAGCGTTTGGGAGCCAAAGCTAGAGCAGCTGGGATTCATTTGATTGTTGCTACTCAACGGCCAGACGCTAACGTTGTTACTCCCATTATTCGGTCTAATTTACCTGGGCGAATTGCTTTACGCACAGCCTCTGAAGCGGATTCAAAGATTATTTTTGGTGGCAGTAATACTGAAGCGGCTTATTTGTTGGGTAAGGGAGATTTATTGTATCAAAAGGGTAGTAAGTTAGAGCGATTGCAGAGTTTGTTTGCTGAGAGAATTGTATTGGCTTGATCGTAAGCATTCAGCAGTCAGCAGTCAGCAGTCAGCTAATAGCTCATGCTACGGGAACAACCATCAGCCATAACACACCCTAATCAACACCCCGAGCCACACGAAAACCGACATTGGTTTTGATGACATTGCTCGCGATATAGAAGAGGCGGAAGGCAGAACGGCAATCCCTAGGAACGTCGTCCCAGGAGCCGCCCCGCAGTATATAATAATTATGATTATCATAATTATTCCAGATACTTCCATCTATAGGAGCTCCTTCGTAATTATGATTGCTTGGATCCGCACACCACTCCCAAACATTACCGTGCATATCGTATAAGCCAAAGCCGTTGGGGGGAAAACGTCCTACTTCGGTGGTTTCTCTTCGATGTACTCCTTTTGCTTCCTCTGCATAAGTATGGGAAGCATTATAATTAGCTAATTGACTGGTTATGGTCTGTCCATAATGGAATGGTGTGGTAGTTCCGGCTCTACAGGCGTATTCCCATTCCGCTTCACTGGGTAATCTGTATTTAGTTCCTGTATATTCAGAGAGGCGTACGCAAAATTCCACTGCATCGAACCAGTCTACTTGTTCTACTGGTCGATTTTTCCCTTTAAATCTCGAAGGGTCTGGCTTTAAGTCCCGCTCAATTTTTGGGAGCTTGGCCACCTCTCGCCATTGCGCCTGGGTTACCTGATATTTGCCCAGGAAGAAGGGTTGGACGCTTACTTGGTGTTGAGGTCTTTCGCTGTCATGACTGTACTTCTCACTTTCCAGGGAACCCATTAAGAAGCTTCTTTTTGGGATATACACCATGTCTAGGTCTACTCCATTCCCCAGATCTTGAGTGAAATAACTTGCTTGTTTATCTTCTCGCTTGATTGTTGCTCCTCTACGGTTAACTGTTACTACTTCAAAGGGAAACTGCTTTAAACCTTTTTGTTTGTTTGTGAAATAATAAACCAGAAACACTACTATTGGCATGCTTGTTAAGCATCCCTTTAAGAAATCAGCCCGGTAAAACTTATTGGAATCTTTTGGTTTGGCTGGGTTTAAACTTTCTTCCCTCGAATTTTGCTTGACAATTATATCAGATTGTGAATTTATGTTTTGTTGGTGAAATTCTAAATCATAAAAGTTATTGGCATTTTTTTATAACCATTGTTTTAGTTGCTCAGCTTTTGACTTGGGAATATTTCCATTTACTAATAAATTATCGACAAATTTGACAATCAGTTTTTCATCATCAGTTGGTTGATGTATATTATCCAAATTTTTGAGAATATCATCAAAGCTGCTAGGAATTTTATATTTCGGATCGGGACAGCAAGCTCGATAAGCTTGTTGCAGGTTGATCAAGTTTGTTTCTAAATGCCCCAATATCTTGACTAAACTAGTCGTAAGTTTAAAATTTTCCTCAATTGCATTTAATTGAGAATTATTTGGATTTTGGTTAAGTGCTCCATCAATTAACTTTTCTAACTCATTGGAAGCCTGACAATGTATTATTAAGTTGTGAACGATTACCTTTAAATTTCCACCGCTAGCAACCTCGTTCAGATTTATATTTAATTCATAACGCACCATCATTTCTAATTCAGTTTTATCAGGAAACGCACTACACAGTGCTTCGTTTATCTTTTTGAGGAGATAACCAGGGATATGTCCAGCATTCATTTATGGTTACTTCAAGACCTGTGAAAAATCGAACTTTCTGACTCTAATTGAGTATCTACACTGTGATTATACCGAATTCCGTAAATTTTCCTTTATTTTCTGGTATTTCCCACCTGGTGGTGGCTTACGGGTTAGGGAGCATGGAGCAGGGAACAGGACAGGGCACCATATAAAAATAGAATTCTTGGTGGGTGGTCAAAACTGGTTATTATATCGGCTGTTGACTCAAAAACATCGTTACGGTCTTGTGCTGGTAAATTGAGAAATTCTTCAAATGCTGGATTCACTAGGAGACACCTTCACCCTTACTAACTTGACGTACAACGGGTGTCATCCACGTTGGTAACAGCTTAATACCTTCTGCGAGATCTTGTTTGATGTCTGAAGACAACCGATTGTGTAGGGTATTAACCACATCTTTATCAGCAGCGATATTTTCGCCCAGCCAATATAAGGCCCTAACCACAGGCGCACCAGGACGGTTAGCCCATGCCATTAACCGTTGAGAGACATGACGTAGTTTGATGGTACGCCCACCAACTTGTAAAGTTCGGCTCGAACCATTCGTTATGTAGCTGTTCTGGGCGGGAACGGCATTGGTCAGACCTAGCTGGTGGGCTGCAACAATGCCATCTGGCATGATTGATATACCATCCCGACGTGCCAGAGCTTCCACAACGGCATCAATGTTGGGTGGGGCAGGACGCTTCAAGATATTGCTGGTGCGTGGATAGTCATATAAACCGCGACCAACGCGGCGCAAAAATCCTTGTTTCACCAGACGAGATAGCGCTTTATCTACAGCATCACGACTGCCGAGATCTACAAAATCTTTGGGTGTGCAGACCCAAGCACCGCGACCATGACCACGAACTCTGTTCTGGATTTTTTTTGCTATACCCTGCATCTTACGAAAGCTATGAATATAAAGTTCATGAAATATATTATGTCAGAAGTATAGCCAATATTTCTGACTTTTTCAAGGCAGCTAACCCTGTATTAATTGCCCAAAGTCAGGATGTTGAGGTAACGAAGGTGAGTAGAACTGTCAGGATAGGTTCTATGACCCTTGGATAAAACTGTCAGATTAATCGAAAACCAACCCTTGATTCAGCAACGCCGCTGATAACTGATAGCTTAACTACTAACCCCATACTAACACAGCATACACTCCATAGATAAAATAAACAGTAAGTACAATCGCAATAATAATCCGAGCGCTTATCGAAGTGTGGCGTCTCCACAATACAAAGCATCCCACTATCACAGCCAACACTTCTAGGGGAGTAAAAATATGACCATAATGACGAGAATCCCAATAAGACACAGGGCTTTCAAAGCGCCAATTTGACAATGGAAAAAAGTGACGATGGGCATCATCAGCATGGACAGGAAAATCTCCAATCCCATGAAGAGCCATGCTAGCAAACATAGCAATCAGAAAGGTTTGACGAAAATAGTAAGCTAACAAGCCACCTACTAGTATTAGTGGAAAAGAATTGAAAATATCGAAAAATACTTGCCAGCTTGGGTTATAATAAGATTCAGACCAGATTACGTTTTCAGGAATTCCTCTGAGGATTTTCTCATATCCGTAAAAAATTACCATTGGTAAATCTGGTAATATCGCACCGAACACAATTGGTAAATTATTTTCCGGCTTTCTTTTTTTTCCTAAAATCAGGAGATTGACAATGGCGTGAGCGGGAGTATTCACAAATCGTAAAGGGAACAGGGAACAGGGAATCGGGAATCGGGAATCGGGAATCGGGAATCGGGAATCGGGAATCGGGAATCGGGAATCGGGAATCGGGAATCGGGAATCGGGAATCGGGAATCGGGAATCGGGAATCGGGAATC